>JAGQMO010000051.1 GCA_020428615.1 Patescibacteria group bacterium
AAACAATATGGTACCATATTGTTTTTTTGAACTACCATCATTTATTATGTACACGAGTTGTTCCAATCACTCAGTTCATTTTTAATCAAATTTGATCGAATCAAAACCTGATTGCCATAAAACTCATTTTCTGGAACTTTGTTTGGATCACATGCTTTTCCTGAATAATATTTACATGCAGCATTTTTAATATCAGTTGCTCCTCCGTTTGTTTTAATAAGTGTTGTTGCGGCCACAATAGCATCTTCCATTTTTTGAGGATCATTACCATTAATGCCCATAACGTTTTTCCATGTTGTTGGGATAAACTGAGCTGGTCCCATCCCCCCACCATAACCATTTTCAACTGGATTTGATCCAATTGGGCAAGAAACTTTTTCGTTATACACCTCGCGTCCAAGATTTGAAATAATCTCTTTAAATGCGGTTACATCTTGTCTTTCTGAACCGTTATTTGATCCGTTACCTTGCCTCATAACGTTCGGATAGACCTGAGAACCTTTCTTTCCACTACCGTCATCAACAGGAAGAATCGTACAATCCCCTACATTACCACCAAAATTAGATTCTTGAGCAATGATTGAAAGGATGTGCTCCTGAGGAACTCCAAGTTCCGCTGAAGCTTGTTTAGTGTAATTAACAACCGAACAGCTTGGTTTTTTTGGTAATCCTTTTTGGTTAATGAAGTCGGATTCAGAATATACTGAGGTGTCAGTTTGTATGTACGTACTGTTGACACCTGTTCCAATAGAGACTTTTTCAATATCCTTACCAAAATTAATTTCTAATAATCGGGGATTGATGGTGTTTAATATAATGAATATGGCAAGAGCGAGAATAAGCCCTGTAATTGCACCGGTAATACGTTTTTTTGCATCAGATTTTCCGTAAAAACTTTCAACCGTCATGTATTGGACTCCAGCGACAATAATCATAACTACGGCAATGACAATGAGTATCCCAAGTACAACCTGGAATATAGTGTTTAAATATTTTCCAAGTTGATAATTATTTAAATCTCTAATCGCGAAGCGACCATTTCCCTTAACGTCTTCTCCAAGTCCGGGAACAGGAGCAAGTAATTCATAACAATTCTCATCGTAGGTGCCATTATCTTGATAACATGGACTTTCTGAATCTGTGTATTGGGTAAATACCCCCTCAGGGTCGTCTTGATTAACTAACCCATTCGTTTGGAGTAGTACCCAAGGTTCAGCTCCAATCAAGTCCCCTAGTGTATCTTCGTAACACCCTTCCTCTGGATCACATTCCCCAACAAGTAATCCACGCTCTGTGAAGTTTCTCTGTGTTTGCCAATTTCCGTCTTCGCGATAAAGCGGGAGCAATACTGATGAGTTATTATCTAATCCGGGCGGAGTGGTTATTGAAGCGTATAATACGCAATCTGGTTCACCCTCATCTTCCATTTCATCACACTCATCGTCAGTTGTACGAAGATCAAAATACAAAATATCGGTTTCTGGAGCATAGAGTTGCACTTGTTCGTTTTCTATATCTTGGAACGAAATATCTACCCGGTCATCGATAGTGGTAGCAGCAACATATGCTGCTACTGCACCAACAGCTACCGCACCGACACCTGTTGCAGATATTGTGGTTACCCCTGCAGTAATGGCACCAGTTGTTAGTAGAGAGTACGCGGCAGATGGAACAACAGTCCATACAATCTCGTCTTTTGCGGCAACAGCGGCAGCATTGAGAGAACCTAACAGGACATCTGAAAGTGCCGAACTGTCTTCTTCATAAATTTCTAGTGTAATCGGTATTCCTTTACAATATTTTGTGTTGACGTTTAATCGGACTACTTGATTAGGTACAATGGTTCCACTGAAATTTTCAAAGTATATATCACCCGGTTCAAAACGACACCCATGTTGCCAAAAACGTGTTCCATCAATTGATTTGAACCATACAATTCCCTTATTTCTTTTTTCTTCTGTGTTAGGAAAATCAGCGTCATAAAAACCTCCGGGATTATGGTCAATCCAAGATTTAAATCGTCTAGGCGGATTACTTTCCATGCTATAGTCAAGCTGTATACCAAATTCACATGTCTCACCTTTGAAACAATACCCTACGGTGTCGAGAGTTCCATTGTCGATAGCTGACCCAGCCACAATGTTGTTGAAAGTAATAATACCCGATTCGTTGAATGTGCCATGCAAATTAGTTCTATATGGGGTTAGTATTGGAGGAGCTGATTGATTATTGTAAGAACGTATATCGGTTATCCATACATTCCTTACACTCGTTCCAACACATTCGGTCGCATCTTTTGCATAAATGCGAATCGTCATATGTCGACCTTTGTCCAACAGAAAATTATTGAATTCTGCAGAGTTTTTTGAAATTGTGGCTTTGTTTCCAGGAAGAAATTCAATGTAATCGATTCTGCAATTGTTGCCGTTTGTTGAATCGATAAAGGTAAATTGTTCTACGTTTTTTCTTGATTCAACCCCTAAGTTATTTTTTACACACGATTGATAGTAAATGGTTTTGTTGTTTTGAACTTCAATCTGATAGCTAGTTGTGCTATCTTCCACATGGAACTCATTTTCTCTCACGTATACACATGTTCCCAGAGCATTTTCTGATTCACCTATTGCAAAACCAGTAGAACCAATGCCTGCCTGGGTCACCCGTGATGTGATCGTTGCATATCCGTTGTGAATCGTGTTTTCATCAAACGGGTTGGTGATAGTCGTGAGCTCGGCATTTGCCTGTTCCTCGGTTAAAAATACAAAACTATTTACATTTCCATCGAAATTAAATACCTGCCCGTTCCCGTCAGGTTCAGAAACTGCACATGCTTTGAAAAAACGTTGTGATCCCGGCTCACTATTTGCGAAAGAAAAAGTTTTTTTAAAGGTAACGTTCGGATAGACAATCCCACTAGGAGCTATCCAGTCTCCAGTTACAAAATTTCCACATTCCGCCAAGAGTACTTCTTGTTCTGATGTTCCAGCAACGAAGCCAACCTTTTTGATAGGCGCTGGCCAATCCGGTTGATCAAGTAATAAGATTCCCTTTAACGTAACTTGTGATGTTGAGAGTACTTGGGCCTCAAGCGTCTCAACTTCTCCAACCGCATTGACTTCAGTATGTGGAGTAATAACAGAGGATACAATAATCACCAATGTGAAGATGAACGCCTGAACTATTTTGTTTCTGAAAAATGATCGCATATTATTTTGCATTAAATACTAAATCAACATGTCCTGTTGCTTTTTGTAGTAATTTTTGAATACCTGTTAGACCCACAGTAATTGATGTGGTTCCAGAGATCCCCCCAGAGGTGATATAGAGTTCATTTTGTTTAGAAAAATCTTGAGGAGGTTGAGATTGGTTGTTGACAGACCAATCGACAAATAGATCAACAAAATTATCTTTCACTGAAGACATGAACAAGGGCTGAAATGAGAAACGAATCGTATCCCCGTGTATTACATTATTCGTATTTATTGCTTTGTTTGTCATTAAACGTTTATTAGTACCAATCTCATAAAAAAGAATTTTGGGTGTATAGTCTGATGTTGGAATATCGATTGTGCTTGTGGCAACAGAATTTTCGCGTCTGTCGTTAGTCGTGACGGTGATCTTTTCACTAGGTTGAAGCGGATCAGCAGTGAAAGAGTACGATTGTTTTCCGAAACCGGATTGAGATCCCTGTCGGTTATAATTTCTGTCCCAGTAATAAACGAGATTTGGTGCATCAGTTGGCTCTATGAGCAGTGTTTCGGGAATCGCGGTAACGTGAATATCTGACTGTTTTACTGGCAAAATTTTGCCTTTGTAAAATGGTGGAGCGTATCCGTCTGTGACTTCCCACAAAAGATCGACTTGCGATGGTGCAAATCGCAGTTCTTTTCTCAATATTTGACCTTCAAAATCGACAACAGCAGTTATGTTTGTTATATCTCCTGAATTTCCGGTTTGAAAAGCAAAATCTCGTTGTCCATACCCACTCGATTCTTTATTCCCGTCTCTAAACCAAGAGATGTAGTAGTTATTGAGATTAAAACTGTAACTATTGAGCTTCAATGTTACCTGTTGGTTTGGTCCGGGCACTCGCGGTATAGTTTCAACAAAAATATCATCCGCAGAATATAATTCCAATTCTTGAGCATAGATATTTCCAGCAATAAAAAGACCGGCAACAACCAGAACGCTTATCGTCACGTGTTGTAGAAAATATCGCAACATCTCTTTGTATTATACGATATTGAAATCAATTAGCCCAACAAAAAACAGTAATGTTAAGATTACTGCTCAAGTTGCGGGATATTTCTGTGGTTTTCTCCCGGATTAAACATATTGTAGAATACTTCTATTGCTTGCTCTGTGTTGAGTTGTTCAGAACGTACGCCAAATCGAGAAAGACCTCCTTTTACAATAGCGACACGTTGCTCTAATTGACTTCGTTGTTCTTCAAACTTTGAAGAGTTTTCTCGGAATCCAGATCCGTTATTTTTTGACCCTAAGAGTTGATTAAATAAACCTTTTTTCTTTGTATTTTGATTCGTAAATGCTCCTCCAGTGTATGGTATGATAACGTAGAATTTTTTTGACATAATATTTACCGAGTCGGTAAACCACCTCACAAATTCTATGTATTCCCTCGTTTGAAGACGCAACAGTTCTTCATCTTGTTGTTCAATCCGGCGTTCAAGAGTCAAGAGGTATGGTTTGATATCGTAACGTCTTGATTGAACGGATATTTCAATAGGAAACTCAATAGAATTTAAAAAATCTTGAAACTGCAAAACGATCGCTTGTTGTTCCTCAGCCGACTTGAGGGCAATGTTGATTGCAGAAGCAAGAAGGATTGCACGTAAACTCCCATCTTCTAAAACAACAATACCGTCTCGAATTTCTTTGACGGGAATGAAACTTTGTGTGCGCGGACCGGTATATTTTTTAATATCCGACATAGACAATCATAGTATACCAGAAAATGAGTGTGAGTCTTGAGAACCATGACTACATCGTTCTCTATTCATCAAAATCGAGAATATCCAAACTCCATGCCAGATCAGAAATCTTCTCTCTCTTATCTTGTTCAGGGATCGCTCCCTCTTCAGGAAACGTTGTGTGAACTTGGGTTACATCTTGTGCTCCTGGTTCAGGGTCTCGTTGTCTCCAGAGGTAAAATTTGTGACTAAAACTGTAGGTGAGAAATGATTCAACCATTTCCATGAACGGGCGACCGTTTGGTTTATAGAATACTAGCGCCAGTGAAAATGCCGCGATTGGTAATCCGAGCAAAAACGTTACAAAAAACGGCATGAGTTTACTAATGATAAAAATTAAACCTCCCCCACCAACGAGATACAACGCTTGTTTGAAGGTAAATGGTCCGAAGAGTTTATCAGGTACATTAATAAATTGGGGAACCTCAAATCTCATGATACGAGTATAGCATGTCTCTAAAGAAAAAGAGTTTGTCACAAACTCTTTTAGCTTTTTTTATTGGTCATATGTTCAAAAAAATTCGTGTCCGTTGACTCTGGTACGACAACCGTGTTTGGGTCTGGAATATGGGTTGTTTCCATGAGTTTTTTGTCGAGATGTATGGAACGATGAGTCTCAGTTTGTTGTGGCGCAACAATATCATTCCCAAGAACAGAATCTGGAACCGCTTGTCCTCTGGTTCTCATGATTGATGTATCAACCTCTTTGGTTTTAATACCGCGCAAATCCGTTTCTTCAATTGGTTCTCGATAATCATGGATGACAGGTTGTTCAACAGGATCCTCGCTCGTTAGACTGTGAGCTATATCTGTATTTTCAGATTCATGAGTATCATCTTCGTGCAAGAGTTCTATCCCCTCATCTTTCAAATGCCGTGCAACATCATGGTGTTCAATAGGTTCAAGGTATGGATCATCATCTTCATCGTATACGAGAGATGAATCATTCTCATTCACTTCTTGTTCGCTTGGAAACGCGCGGCGTTGCAATTCGCTAAAAATGCGTTGATTCGCTTCTTCCACAATTTTTGTTGCGGTTGCTTGGTCAACATTCAGTTCACGTTCAAGTTTCTGCTCATACGTATCAGCCGATGCAGCACCAATGATCACCTCAAGTGTTTCATTTTTAAAAAGCTCAAGTTCATCAATTTGCAAGTGGTACTTTTCCCCGATTGCCATCACTTCCTGAGACCAATCAAAGGTACGTATTGCTCGTTGAATGTTTTCAGGTAACGCCTGTATTTTCTGTTCAATTTGATCTTTGCTTAGCTTCACGTGTATTAGTATACCAAATTAAAAACAGGTACGTACCTGTTTTTAATTGCCTTCCATCTCTTTCCGCATTTTTTCTACTCGACCGTCAAATGTTTCTTCGTAAAAGTCGTCATACTTAGCTTGTGCAGCTGCGATATCTCGCTTTGCATCGTCTTGGGTATAATTAACATTTGGATTCTTTGCTTTTTGTGCTGCTTGTTTTTTCGTTTGATCGAGCAAAGCTTTGAGGAGTGCAACCTGTTCTTTTTGTTCCTTTCTATTGAAATCAGTTGGTACACCTGTTTGTGGATGATTAATCCGCAATGTCATTGAATCATCATTTTTTGCTCGCTCAAGATCAAGACTATCTCGCCAGTATCGCGCACTTTTCTTCGCTTTTCGTTTGTCTTTTTCGAATCGTGCCTCGTCTTTGTAGTAATCTCGACCACTCAATTTCTGATCAGCGTTAATTGCTCCGAGTATTGCCTTTCGCTCAACATCTCGAGCCGATCGACCGGTAATTGACTGTAACAACTTTCCAAATTCATTTCCGACAAGTCTGTTAAATCCAGGGATTTTTGTTACGTCAGCTTTACTCGCCATAGCTTTCTTACCAAAGTTATCAAATTTCTCACTGACACTCACGAGCTTGTTGCCGCGTTGCCCACCAGAAAGACCTTGTCGTAGACCACCAACAGCACCAAGCGCACCACCACCAAGGCGCGCTGCAGCACCGACCGCAGCGGTTCCCCCAGTTGCTACCAACGCTCCGGTTGCGACAATACCACCAATTCCTTTTTGAACCGAACTGACAATGGTATCTCCTAATTTACCCGAAAGATTCTTTGTTACTTTTTCGGTATAGTACAAGAAGAACATAATTGCCATGAGTGGAACAGCAACATGTACCATGATATTGAGTATTCCAGGAGACGGCGGAATTGAAAACGGCGTATAAGAAAAGAGAATGATAATGTAAATGAAGAATACAAAGATTGGCGCCATAAACGCAAGTGAAAACAACTGTTTCAACCAATTGTTAAAACCAATGAAAGGAAGGTTTGGTTCCCCAAGAGCAAGAGATGCAAATGCGAGAGGTGAAATGATGGCAACCACAAACAAACCAATGGTTCGTGAGAGGAGGTGGAGCAGTATAGAGAACAGTACCCGTCCTGCTATGATCATGATGAATAAGAGAAATACATACAACAGAGCTCGTACCCCAGTACCGTTTAGGTTTTCTGTTCCTTCGGTGTAGCTGTCCATGCTGAGACTTGCTATGAGTTCGGTAGTAATGCTTTTTGCTTCAGAGGTTGTTTGCACGGTGCCATCACTTGTTCCTACATCGAGTCCATCACCAAGAGGTGCGGTAAATAATCCTGAGGGGGCTTCAATATTGCTATAGATGCTATGCGCGAGTAGGTTTCCTGCATCAACAACCACCCATGTAATGAAGAGTGAAAAATTAATCACGAGAGCAACAAGAATGGTACTGACCAATTGTCGTTTTGTTCCAGAACCACCATACTGCCTTCCAACAATCATTTTAAATGCTAAATAGAGTAGGGAAAATATAATAACAATGTTCGTTAAATCTCTCAGTATTCCCCATCCAATTTCTATAAATGGAATTCTATAGCTCGTTGATGAGATGGTGTAGAAGAGAAAATAATCAACCAGTGAGCCAATGATCCCTACAATATAGGAAGTAATAAACGCCAATTGTTCAACAATCCAAACAAAACCACCTTCTATTTTATCTGGTATTGTATACGCTGCCCCTGCAAGTACTCCTCCAACAAGAAGTCGTTTCACCCATTTTGATTTGAGAACTTTTTTAAATCCTTCTCTAGCCACAGCGTTTGGATTTATCTGTGCATACGTTTGATTAATAGTCATCTCAACAATATTGTTGAGATGACTATCTGTAGAAAACGAAGATGGTTGCATAACCATGCGGTCGGCATTGTGAAAAAGAGGGGACGAGATTCGTATTGGTGCTAAAACTCCTATTGCAACAATAAGAGCGATCATAATGCTTTTGCTCATGGTCTTCATAGTGTTCAGTATAGTATATTTTGTGATTCTAAACCAACCAATAAGGACTATGTATTAACCCCAGAAATCGCAAGTGTATAGTCGTATTTGTCAGCACTGTAGAAACTACGCCAACAATTTGTTCCGTCAGTATCACCTCCTCCCGATGAATTGATAATCTCAAATTTTCCTTGATTTCGGCAGAAGAGGAGCCCATAGTATCCGGCCGGAATACGGTTTGTTCTGGCAAATATTCGATCGACTCGGTACATATCTTTAATGTTCAATCGATTCTTGACTTCAGAAGGTAGATCATCAT
>JAGQMO010000052.1 GCA_020428615.1 Patescibacteria group bacterium
AAAACATCTCGTACGTTTTTTGTGATGTCGTACCCACGATTTCTGACTGACGGATGGCTCGCACCTATTGTAAATCTCGACAAGGTGTTTGATATTGGTATCCATATTCATCCCATCCCAACCGAAAAAATCCTCTCGGAATTCAAGAAAAAAGTGGCCGAGGTACAATCACAAATTAATACCCGTGAATCAAAAGGGTTGGTACGGGATCCTATTCTCGATACTGCGTATCGTGATCTCGAACAACTTCGTGATGCGCTCCAACAAGCTCAAGAAAAAATATTTTCAGTAGGACTCTACATCACTATTTACGCGGATAATGAAGACGAACTCTTCAAAACCGAAAATGAAATTCGCTCGCTGTTAGAATCAAAACTCATTTACCTCAAACCAGCATTATTCCAACAAATGGAAGGATTTCTTTCTGTTGCACCTATAGGAACTGATAAACTCCAAGTGCATACGAAACTCAACACCGGTCCAGTATCTTCATTCTTTCCATTTATTTCATCTGAATTAACTGACAACAAGGGAATTCTCTATGGAATCAATCGGCATAACTCAGGACTCATTATTTTTGATCGCTACTCGCTTCCAAACTACAATTCAGTTATCTTTGCAACGTCTGGGGCTGGGAAATCATATGCAACCAAACTGGAGATTCTCCGAACGATGATGTTTGATACAGAAGTCATCGTGATTGACCCAGAACGTGAATACGAATACCTTGCAGAAGCGGTGGGGGGACGATACTTTAATATTTCGCTCTCATCAGAACACCATATTAACCCATTCGATGTTCCTGAGCCACTTGAAGATGAAGATCCAGCAGATGTGCTGCGCACCCACATTATTCACCTCGTAGGACTGTTTCGTATTATGCTCGGTGGACTGAGCCCTGAGGAAGATTCAATTATTGATCGCGCAATTACTGAAACCTACGCACTGAAAGACATCACCCCAAGTTCAAATTATGCGAGTATCGAACCTCCACTAATGTCAGATTTTGAAATGGTACTCTCGTCAATGGAAGGAAGTGAATCACTCCTTACCCGCCTTACCAAGTACACACGAGGAACATGGTCGGGATTCATCAATAAACCATCGAACGTAGATATCAACAAAAAACTTGTAGTCTTCTCAATTCGTGACATGGAAGATGAATTGAAGCCAGCAGCGATGTACATCATCACCCAGTTCATCTGGAATGCTGTTCGTAAAAATATTCGAAAACGACTGCTGGTTGTGGATGAGGCATGGTGGATGATGAAATCAGACGATACAGCATCATTCTTGTTCATGATTGCAAAACGTGGACGTAAGTACTTCCTTGGTCTTGCAACCATTACTCAGGATGTAGGTGATTTCATCAAATCGCGTTATGGAGTTCCCATTATTACGAATTCATCCATGCAGTTGTTGTTGAAACAATCACCAAGTGCAATTGATCAACTTCAAGAGATATTTAGGCTCACTGACGAGGAAAAATATCTCCTGATTGAATCAAATGTAGGAGAGGGGATCTTCTTTGCTGGACTCAAACATGTTGCAATCAAAATTATTGCTTCCTATACAGAAGATCAAATCATTACCTCAGACCCTGCACAAGTACTCTCAATCAGAAAAGCACGAAAGGAACTGAAAACATCAGAAGAAAACACGAGTTTTGTAAATTAACAAAACACCTACTCATCAGGTGTTTTGTTTTTTTACGGTTAACCGTCTATCTTTACCTTCACCCTCAGAAACGGTTTCAAGCCCTGGTGTATTTTTCAAGTAGGTGTGAATAAGCATGCGTTCGTATGCATTCAAGTATCCAAACTCATAGGGTTTATCAAAAAATTGTACACGTTCAACAGCAATCGATGCTTTCTCTTTTGTAAAATCAATAAACTCTTTATCTTTACCATTAATATCAATAACAATGTCTTTGTAAAAATGGTGTTTTTTCTGTAGGAGTTCTTTGAGAATGTATCCAAGACTACGTGACACTTCACCATGGTTATCGGTAAAAAGTTCTTCTTCTGTACCAGACATACGAAGACTCATAATAGTGAGATGGAGATCGGTATCAACAATAACACGAATCTCCTTAACGGAGATACCCATCATTGTGAGCAGCTGTGAAACTTCAGTTATGAGTAGTTCTCTCTCCATAATAATCACAGTATAACACAACACACATATCCCAAAAGAAAAGAGATTATGCAATCTCTTTCTCTTTCAGACGCTTCATAATGAAGTATTCCTGAACAATCATAAATATATTTGATGTTACCCAGTAGAGAGCTACCGCACCTCCAATCACATAGGCAAAAATGGTAATCATAATCGGCATTGTGTAACGCATAGATTTTCCAACCATTGCCATCATTTTTTCTTGATCGGTTTCATCCCCAGTGAGTGGTGTCTGTTTAAAACTTGCTGAACGTGACAGATGGATATACTGGGTCAACCCAGTGAGAAACGCAAGCAGGTAACTCTTTTGTGCTACATCAACCCCGAAGGTTACATGATTAATAGCATCGGGGATGTGTACAAACGAATAGAGAAGATCAGGGTTCACCTCAACACCACCTTCACGGAACACCCAGTAGAGCGCAATAATAATGGGAAATTGTACCAAGAGAAGGAGAAAGGTTGAGAATGGATTAACACCGTGTTCTTTGTAGAGTGCGAATGTTTGCCGTGCTTGTTCCTGTTTATCGGTAAACTCCTTTTTTATTTGTTTTAATCGTGGCTGAAGTGCTTTGGTTTGTAGTTGCGTCTTAAGTGCTTTATACGAAAGTGGTGAG
>JAGQMO010000005.1 GCA_020428615.1 Patescibacteria group bacterium
ATCGATACTCCTGGTCACGTTGACTTTACCGCTGAGGTAGAGCGTTCTTTGAAAGTACTCGATGGTGCTGTTGTTGTCTTTGACGGACAAGCTGGAGTTGAACCACAATCAGAAACCGTATGGCGACAAGCTGATAAATACGGTGTGCCTCGTATGTGTTTCATTAACAAGCTCGACAAGATCGGAGGTGATTTTGACAAGGCATTTGCGTCTATCACTAACCGTTTGACCCCAAATGCTGTAATGGCTCAACTCCCAATTGGTTTTGAATCAAGTTTATCAGGAGTTGTTGATCTCCTCAAAATGAAGGCCTACAAGTTCGAGGGAAATATGGGAAATGAAATCGTGGAATTTGAAATTCCTGATGACCTCAAGGAACAAGCAATTGAAAAACGAAATATATTTATCGAGAAAATCGTTGAAAACAACGAAGATATGATGAATAAATACTTCGAAGGCGAAGAACTTGATCTGAATGATCTTCGCGCAGAATTGCGAAAGCAAGTTATTGCCAATAATATTGTTCCAGTATATGGCGGTTCTGCATTCAAAAATATTGGTGTACAGCTCATGCTCGATGCGGTGATTGAACTCATGCCTGCTCCGACTGATATTCCACCTGTTCAAGGAAAAGATCCAAAAACTGATGACATCGTTACGCGTGAAGCATCTGATGATGCACCATTTTCAGCGCTCGCATTCAAACTCGCAGTTGATCCTTTTGTTGGTCAAATTACTTTTTTCCGCGTGTACTCGGGAACACTCGATGCAGGTTCGTATGTTCTGAATACTCGTACAGGAGATAAAGAACGCATTGGACGTATTTTGCGCATGCACGCGAACGACCGAGAAGAGGTAAAGAAAGTATATGCAGGTGAAATTGCCGCAGCCGTTGGACTCAAAGATGTACGAACATCTGATACCTTGTGTACTCCTGACGCTCCGATTGTACTTGATGAAATTACCTTCCCGGAACCTGTTGTGTCACTCAAAATTGAACCAAAGACAAAAGCAGACCAAGAAAAAATGGGTATCGCGCTCTCTCGTTTGGCTACCGAAGATCCGACATTCAAAGTATCAACCGATCCTGAAACACTCGATACAGTGATTTCAGGAATGGGGGAACTTCACCTCGATATCATCGTTGATCGTATGAAACGCGAATTTGGTGTTGAAGCGAATGTTGGTGCTCCTCAGGTAGCATACCGAGAAACTATTCAAGGAAATGCAGAAGCAGAAGAGAAGTACATCAAACAATCAGGAGGTCGCGGTCAGTACGGTCATGTCAAGATTCGCATCAAACCACTTGAACCACTCGCTGAAGGAGAAGACCTACCAAAGAATGTTAAACGAGATGAAGATGGGTTTGAATTCGTCAATAATATCAAAGGAGGAGTTATTCCAAACGAATACATTCCTGCCTGTGAAAAGGGATTCAAAGAATCGATGGAACGGGGTGTTGTTGCGGGTTACCAAATGGTCAATGTTTCTGTAGAACTCTATGACGGTACCTATCACGATGTTGACTCGTCAGAAATCGCTTTCAAGATTGCATCTTCAAAGGCATTCCAAGACGCAGCGCGCCTTGCGCAACCAGTTCTTCTTGAACCGATGATGAAAGTCGAAGTGGTCGTGCCTGAAGAATTTATCGGGGATGTCACAGGAGATATTTCATCAAAACGAGGACTCGTTGAGGGTGTTGAAGACAAAGGAATGGTGCAAGCGGTTCGCGCTATTGTGCCATTGTCAGAAATGTTTGGATACATCAACAACCTTCGTTCAATGACCTCAGGACGTGGAAACTTCACGATGGAATTTGCTCGCTATGATGTGGTTCCTCGGAACGTTGCGGATGATATTATTAAAGCACGGACTTAGTCAATAAAAAAAGAGTTGAGACAACTCTTTTTTGCATATCCGGATGCTATACTCAACATATGAAATTACTCAAAAAATACTATCATAGAACCCACGATAGAAATAAAAATGGCATCCCAGACGCCATTGAGCGTATTGATGAGAACCTCATTACGTTCTTTTGGCGTA
>JAGQMO010000053.1 GCA_020428615.1 Patescibacteria group bacterium
AACAAAACTACATGGTGCAGGATGTATGCTTTTTCTTGCAAAAGCTCGGTGTAAAAATAGACGGTATCGGATCATTGAAACTCACCGTGCATGGAAAAAAGAATATTAATAAAGACGTTGAGCATTACAACAGCGAAGACCCAATTGAATCAATGATGTTTATTTCAGCCGCTATTGTCACCAACTCAAACTTAACTATCACTCGATGTCCTATTGATTTTCTCAAACTCGAACTCTTAAAACTCGAAAAAATGGGAGTCAAAATGAAACGTTCAAAAGTATACAAATCGAAAAACAAGGAAACTGATTTAGTGAACATTACGGTTCTCGAATCAGAAAAACTGGTTGCATTGAGCGACAAAATACACGCGCAGCCGTATCCAGGCATTAACACCGATAACCTTCCCTTCTTTATCCCGATCGCTATGCGCGCCAAAGGAACAACACTGGTACACGATTGGATGTGGGAAAATCGGGCTGTATACTTTACCGAATTAAATCGATTGGGAGCATCTATTCGGTTGGGTGACCCACATCGCGTGTTTGATGAGGGAGGAGAAAAACTCCACAGTGGAGAAATTGTCTGTCCTCCTGCGCTTCGTCCATCAACCATGATTATGGTAACAATGCTCGGCATTGAAGGACGGTCGATACTACGTAACGTCTACTCAATCAAGCGTGGTTATGAGAATATTGTTGAACGATTAAACTCAATCGGCGCGCAAATTGAAGTGGTGAAGGAGATTTAAATAATAAAAAAAGACTGAGATCAGTCCTTTTTTATTAAAAAATAATCAGAAAGACCACCGTGTCACGATTAAACAAATAGATGGTAGGTGGTATTCTCCAGGAATCCGAGTATTATTCGTCTTGATCACTTCGTTTACGAAATTTTCAATATACTTCCCATTTTCCTCTATTGGTTCTGGTGGATTAGCTTTCTTTAAAATATCTAATATTTCTTTAATCTGTTCATAAAAATATGAAACACGATATAAGGGCGATGCAACTTTGGATAATTTTTTTAAATTATCATTATAAACCTGCATCCACTCACCATACGTTACTTGGTTTTCCATCGATATAAAAAATTAAGTTAATTTAAAATAAATGTAATACAAATAGCATAAAAGTCAATAGCTTGTAACTCAAAACCAACAACTATACACTAGAACCATGCAAATTCTCCAAGTCATCCCTATAGCCAAATCAGTCACAACTGAGGTATTGAGCTACTTCTCTCTCAAAGAAGTAGCTTTGGGACAATTGGTGACAGTGCCTCTCCGGAACAAGAACATTAAGGCAATTGTTGTTGCTTCTGAATCTGTAGTCAACATGAAATCTCAGCTTCGTGGCGCACACTATCAAATCAGAAACATACACGAAGTCCACGCCGGCAGTATCTTTTCTCCTGAATTTCTCAGAGCATGCAATACAACAAAAAATTTCTATGCAACGACAACCGGAAAAGTTATTGAGAAAATAGCACCGGCTGTTGTTCTTCAACATATTGAAGAATGGGAACATCCACAGAGGGAGCGAAAACATGCGAAAGGTTTTCGCCAGCTCCTCCTTCAACAACAGTACACTGATCGCATGACCTATTACAAAACAATGGTGCGCGAACACCTTTTGAAAAAAGAATCTCTTCATATTGTGTGTCCGACTATTGAATGCGTAATTCGAATATTTGATGTTCTCAAAAAAAATAATACTCACGTTTATTTCCTTCATAGCGATATGACAAAGAAACAAACTCGTGAGGTCTATCAAACTATTTTTGACCTAAACAAACCTTCGGTACTGGTCAGTACCCCTGGTTTTATTGATGTACACCAAGAAGAAAAAAACACAATTATTATCGAGGAGGAGTCTTCAGAATACTACCGAACGGTGACGAATCCCTATCTTGATTTACGTTTTTTTGTAACAACATACGCACGCGAAGCAAACATTAATCTGATGTGGGCTGATAGCGTGCTTCGTCCTGAAACCTACGCGCTGTCACTTGAAAACAAAGCTGAGACTATCGAACCATTTAATACTCGTATTTTTAAAAACGGGGATATTGTGATTATTAACCAGCACGTGTCGCAACAAAAAAAACAAAGTGACGAGGAACGTATCAAAGAATTGACTGAAAAAGAAAAAGGGTTCTCAACACTCTCGCTAGAAACGATCAAAATACTCAAAAAAAGCATCCTCAAAAAAGAAAAAGTATTTCTGTTTGTACACAGGAAAGGATTAGCTCCAAGTATTGTTTGTAATGATTGTGGAAACATCGCGCGTTCACCTGAGTCGGGACTTCCCTACACGCTCTATACCAAAACCAATAGCACAACAAAAAAGAAAGAACGTATATTTGTATGTACGATGTCAGGAGAAACCATTCCTGCATTTGATAGTTGTCAATTTTGCAGGGGGTACAACCTCACACAACTCGGCATCGGAACTGAACGAGTGTACGAAGAAGTACATGCGCTCTTTCCAAAAACGAAAACATACATAATTGACAGCGAACACGTAAAAACAAAAAAAGGAATGCGAGAAGTGGTGAGCGATTATACAAAGAGAAAGTCTTCAGTCATTATCATCGGTACACAAAAGGCCATTCCTCAATTACCTTTCATTGATACCACAGTAATCGTATCTCTTGACTCATACTTTAGTCGGATGAGTTATACAACGCATACGGATGTGTTGCGTCTCGTGAATGTACTGAAAGAAAAATCAAAACAACCACTCATTTTGCAATCTAGAAATATTACTGAATCATCGCTCCCTATCCTCACAAATGGTGTGTATACCGGATATGTAAAAAAAGAACTGGATGAACGAAAAACATTCGGTTATCCTCCGTACACAACACTGTGCGTGATTAAACGTATTGTACCGAAATACAATATCCAGAAAGAGTACCGATTATTAAATACTGCGTTTGATCGTTTCCACCCAAACATTATGACTCACCCAGCACTCAAAAAAACTATGGTTACGTTGGTGCTCGTTTTGCAACTCAATCATGATACATGGTCAATAGACCATCAAGATCCAAAACTGGATGCTCTTTTGAGGGGGTTTGACCGAACAACCGAGATCATTTTTAACCCACACCATCTGCTATAACCAAGACCATAAAACGCTTGAATAATTATCGGTTCATGATAGTATGACCGCTATATGGCGACAAATGTAGACATTAAAAGAACGAAAAATGATAACAATCTCGGACTTCTTCGAAAATTTTCTCGCAAAGTGAAAATATCAGGAGTGCTTCAAAAGAAACGATCACTTCGATACCACAGCCAGGAAGATTCTGATTTCAAAAAGAAAGCTAATGCGCTCAAAAAAATTGAAAAACGAGACGAGTACGAGTACAAGGAAAAAATGGGATTGTTAAAACCTCAAAAGAAACGAAGGTAAGAATTATGACGGTTGCTGAATACCACAACACAACCATCATTCGAGAGACAAAAGGTAGGATTCCGCTCCTGCCTTTTGTTGAGGTCAAAGAAGCGATTCTCGGTAAATCATACGAGCTCTCTGTTGTCTTCCCTACGCTCGAACACTCGCGGGAACTTCACCGTAAATGGAAGAAGAAATCAGATCCCGTTAATATTCTCTCGTTTCCGCTTGATCAAGATACTGGAGAAATCATTATGACACTCTCGGTTGCTAGACGTGAGGCAAGAAAATACGAACGAAACTATCGTGAACACCTCCTTTTTTTATTCATTCATGGATGTCTTCATTTGAAAGGCATGACACATGGTGCTAAAATGGAGCAGCAGGAACGTGTTTGGTACGCTACGTTTGCGACAACACTCTGACTGAACACGTCAGTACTCCTCTTTTTTCTTACCTATGAACTACGAACATACAATCGGAATAGACATTGGTACGAGTAGCATCAAATTGGTCATCACCGAACCAAACAACCAACCAGGGTCACCAAAAATTTTGCATGCTGTTGAATCACCTTCGCACGGTTTTCGACATGGATACATTGTTGATGCCGATAAAGCACTCGAATCGTTCAGCCGTCTTGTCACAAAAGCGGAAAAAGAATACAAACAAAAAATAACTCGCGCTCGTTTTTCAATCGGCGGGGTTGGTTTGTGTTCTCAGTACGTCCGTACATCAATTGAAATTCAGAAAAAAAATACCGAAATTACAGAGAGAAATGTTGATGAGGTGCTTCAGAAATCAGAAGAGCTCTTTACCGCCAAATATCCAAATAAAAAAATTCTCCATGTTATACCCATTAAATACAAAGTTGACGGTCATGATGTGTTGGGAACACCTATTGGTATGTATGGCAATAGTATTGAGGCAAAAGTCCTCTTCATCACCATTCTCGAACACCACTATGATGCCCTAGTTAGCATGATTGAAAAACACCACGTCAATATCCTCGATATCATTGCAAGTCCGATTGCAGACGGTGCCGCGAGTGCCTCGTACAAACAACAAACGCAGGGGTGCTTGGTCGCCAATATCGGAGCGGAAACAACATCAATTGCAACCTTTGAAAACAGCACAATTACATCTCTCGATGTGTTTCAAATCGGTTCAAATGATATTACAAATGATATTGCACTCGGGCTTCAAATTCCGCTTGAAGATGCTGATGATATCAAGCGAGGTGTCGCCCACGAATACCCGAAACGAAAAGTCGAAGAAATTATCCAAGCTCGCATTGAAGACATTTTTGAACTGATTACGAGACACTTGCAGAAAATAAAGAAAAATCGTTTGTTGCCTGCGGGTATTATCTTTACCGGTGGCGGATCTCATATCGAATCGTTAAATGAATATGCAAAACAAGAATTAAAATTACCATCATCCACGATTCATATCCAAACCATTTCTAAAAAGAGCAAGCGTAACGTCAGATTGCCACACCAATTCTCTATCGCCTACGGCTTGTGTGTGAGCGAGGGCGGACACCAACACTTTGCTGGTGCAGGAATTTCTCTCAAAAAGCTGAAACGTTCATTCAATAACGTGCTCAATCAAATTATGCCATAGCGCATATTACTCCGCTTGTCATCTTGCAGGAGTATCGGATTTTGTTAAAATACACCCATAATTATCGAACATTATAACCCATATCATATATGCCAAAAGTTAACCCAAAAATAGAAACATTTGCGAGAATCAAAGTTATCGGAATCGGAGGAGGAGGGACCAACGCTGTAAATCACATGATTGATGCGGATATTTCTGGTGTTGAGTTCATTGCAATCAATACCGATACTCAAGACCTCCACCATTCTTCTGCAAGTAAAAAGGTTCACATTGGCAAGAACCTGACAAAAGGACTCGGTTCAGGGATGAATCCTGAAATCGGACAAACAGCTGCCGAAGAAACCAAGGCAGAGATTCAAGAAATGCTCAAAGGAGCTGATATGGTATTCGTTGCCGCAGGTATGGGAGGAGGTACTGGAACCGGTGCATCCCCGATTGTCGCTCGTATTGCAAAAGAACAAGGTATTCTCACTATTGGTGTTGTCACCAAACCGTTTGCTTTTGAAGGAGAGCAACGGAAACGTATTGCCGAAGGAGGACTCGAACGACTTGAAAAAGAAGTAGATGCACTCGTGACCATCCCAAACGATCGACTCATCGCCATTGCAGGCGAAGATATGAGTTTCAAAGACGCATTCCAACTCTCTGATGATATTTTGAAACAAGCCGTTGAGGGAATCTCAGAACTCATTACAACTCCAGGAATTATCAACATCGACTACGCAGACATCAAAACAACGCTCTCTGACGCGGGATCTGCATTTATGGGAATTGGTCGAGCAACAGGAGACGGGCGAGCAAAAGATGCCGCACTCGAAGCCATTAACTCCCCTCTCCTCGATATTGCGGTTGACGGAGCAAAAGGCGTTCTCTTTGCCATTTCTGGCGGGGACGACCTTACTATGAACGAGGTGAACGAAATCGCATCAATCATCACTGAATCAATCGACAACAGCGCACGCGTTATCTTTGGTACTATTCGCGACAACAAGCTCAAAAAAGGTGAAATCAAGGTAACCGTTATTGCAACAGGATTTGATGGCGGGGCAACCAAAAAACCTGCCTTCAGCGTGTTTTCCAAAGACGACCGACCTATTGCAGACGAAAAACCTCTCAAGAACGACAAGAAAAAAGAGGTCGAAGAAATAGAGGAAATTGAAGAAATAGACGACACCTCAGACGATTGGTCAGCCGTACCTGCATTTCTTCGTAGGAAAAAATAGAGCGTAGTATCAACGCTTTTTTTATTTTCCTGCTGGGGTTATACTCTAGGCATACTGAAACTATCAGTTCTTACACATAATCAAAAAT
>JAGQMO010000054.1 GCA_020428615.1 Patescibacteria group bacterium
AAACAGCAAAGAGAAAAGTAACAAAAAAGAAAACAGTGGCAAAGAAACCTGCAAAGAAGAAAACAGCGGCAAAGAAAAAGGTGGTGAAGAAAGCTTCGACAAAAAAGAAAACTGCTGCTAAGAAAAAAGTTGCAAAAAAAGCTCCTGCTAAGAAAACAGCAAAGAGAAAAGTAACAAAGAAGAAATAGTTGTTAGAAAAATCAAGGCACATGCCTTGATTTTTCTCATCACAATTCAGTATTTTTTTGAGATTGGGACTCAAAACTCAAGGAACATGAATTGACGCAATAGTGCTGTGTTCCTTTTTCTTCAACGTTATCAAATACGTGACCAAGATGTACGCCACATTTGCTACAGAGAACCTCTGTGCGATGCATGCCCATACTCGTATCTTCTTTAAATGTAACAGTTCCGGGAATAGCCTGACTGAACGCGGGCCACCCTTGAAGACCAATGGGTCCCTGCGAAGAATCTAACTTTGTATGCGAATCAAAGAGTACCTGACCACACGATTTACATGCGTACGTGCCTGTCTCATTCATATTCCAATACCTACCAGTAAATGGTCGTTCAGTACCTCCTTCATGCATGACGTGTTTTTCTTCCTCTGTGAATTCTTTCTTCATAACTAAAGTATATCAAAAAATAAAAACCATTTCTGGTTTTTATGCTTCGCACGCTTCGCACTCAAGGAGTTTGCGATTAAAGGCCTGTGCAGCGTTCATGCTGTGTTGATAGTAGAGCGCCTTAATTCCCAATTTCCATGCCTCAATATAAAGATTGTTAATATCTTTTACTGGTGTGTCAGGATGAATCATAACATTCAATGATTGACCTTGGTCAATGTACCGTTGACGGGCTGCAGCCTGTTGAATAATATTCATCTGATTAATTTCAGCGAATGTTTTAAACACTTCTCGTTCCTGATCGCTAAGAACGTCAGTGAGATGTTGCACTGATCCATCACTATTACGAATACTTTGCCATACCTCGCGTGTATTGTGTCCCTTGTTTTCAAGGAGTTCTTCAAGGAGTGGATTTTTAACAGTAACCTTAATCTTTGCAATATCTTTTACGTAACAATTTGACCAAATTGGTTCAATCCCTTGCGATACCTGTCCCAAAATGAACGCACTTGAAGTATTTGGTGCAATAGCCATGAGTGTTGTATTACGCCGACCATATCCTTCGAGAATTTTTGGTTCACCATATTCTTTTGCCATTGTTTCAGACGCCTGGTACGCTCGATCACGAATGAATTTGAATATTTCTGTATTCAATGTAGCAGCTTCAATGCTTTCAAATGACAACATGCGAGACTGCAACAATGAGTGCCATCCGAGTGCACCTAATCCAAGTGCTCTGTTTTCTTTTGCAAATTTGTATGCACGCTCCATAAACAAGAAGAGTTGTTGATCATCGCGTTCACCAGAATCACGATATCGTTCAAGCTTTTCAATGAAATCTGTCATAACTGCATCAAGGAAATATGTCAGTGTTTCAACCGCATCGGTATCCTTCCAACGATCGTAGTGCATCAAGTTAATCGAAGATAAGCAACATACAAACGACCAATATTCGTTTGATGGAAGCATAATTTCTGAACACATGTTACTAGCGTAAATCTTTAATCCCTTGTCTTTATACACATCAACCGTGTTGTTGTTTGCATTATCCGAAAACATAATGTACGGATAGCCGATTTCTCCACGGCGTTGAATGACCTTTGCCCATAAAGCTCGTTTTTCTTCATCGCCATTAATCATTTGTTGTAACCATTCATCTCCAACAGTAACTCCATGAGTGAGTTCTTGAATCGGATTCCCTTCACTTCCAATATCAAGAAACTCATTTGCATCAGGATGTTCGAGTGGCAAATACGGAGAGAATCTTCCTCGCCTCATTGATCCTTGAGAGACAATACTCACAACCCTTTCAAAGAGTTGCATGAAATGGACAGCACCTGAAGACACCCAGGTATTTTTAATAGACGAACCTCTTGGTCGCAGTGCACCAAAGTACCCTGATGTTCCACCGCCTAGTTTTGACATAGTTCCTACTTCTGCTTGTGTAAATAAAATATTCCCGATGTCGTCAGCAGCATAGGATCCAAAACAACTGATCGGCAACCCTCGGTCATTTCCAAAATTTGACCATACAGGCGAAGATAACGAGTAAAAACCTTCAGACATATATCCGTAGAATTTATCTGCAAATCCATCTTTACCAAGAATTTTCTCTGCATGTTCTGCTATGTTTCGAATGCGTTCCTCTGGGGTAACACCTTTATCGAGGTACCCGGCCTCGAGAAATTTTCGACTGTTTTCAGTTAACCATTTCATATAATAATGTTCGTGTTTATATATAAACAGACCTTAGAAGAGGTCTGCACTCGTAATACTCTTGCTGCGTTTGTTGTAGTTGATTGATTTTTTATCAAAGAAATCAACATGTTTTGTCGCAATAATTTCGTCATCAAACCAATCGGTTTGTTGCAAAAGACTCATATCAACTTCAAATACAGGAGTAACTCCGATACTCTTTAAAGATCTATTAAATCGATCTTTTACAAATTCCTTGACAACCGTTGCCGGCAGAAAATCAAGTTCACCTGCCTCAAATATCCAATCAATGATTTCTGATTCAGATTCATACGCATCAAGACACATATCTCGTACGTGATCATTTGTCGATTGTGTAAACCATTGAGGGTTTTCTCTTTTAATAATATTGATGACATCGATTCCAAAATTACCGTGAATTTGTTCTTCTTTTGAGGTCGCCTCAACCACATTAGATACACCTTTCAACATGTTTCGATATTTGTTGAACGACATGATAATCAAAAACTGAGAAAAAAGCGATACGTGTTCAATGAAGAGCGAGAATAACATGACTGCCTCTGCGTATTCTTTATTATCCAAACTCTTTGCATTCTTGATTGCTTCATCAAGGTACCGAACGCGGCGCATAATCACAGGATTTTTTTTGAGGTTCTTGAACTCGTTATTCAAACCAAGAATTTCAAGAAGATGAGAATAAGCATCATGATGACGAACTTCCGATTCCGCAAATGTCGATCCAACAGCTCCAATCTCAGGTTTGGGCATTTTTTTGTAAATATCTCCCCAAAATGTTTTCACTGCCACTTCGATTTGAGAAATAGCAAGCATCGCATTCTTTACCGCATTCCGTTCAGAATCATTCAAGTTCACTTTGAAGTCCTGAATATCGTTGGTAAAACTAAATTCAGTGTGAATCCAATAGGAATGACGAATCGCATCGACATATTCCGAGAGGTGTGGGTACTCGTACGGCTTGAGAGCGACTCGACGTTCAAAAATATTAGTCTGACGTCTTCGCGCTCGCTCTTCACGATATAAAATGTACGCTTTTGAAACTTCGCGAAACCCTCCAACCATCAATGCTTCTTCAACAATATCCTGAATTTCCTCAATATTTGGGATATAGTTCGGATTCATCTCGGCACGTTGCAATAATTCTTGGTATACGAGCTCCGCAATACGTTCCGCATCCTCTCGAGTGCCGTTCCCTACCTCGCGCATCGCGCTATTGATGGCTTTTACGATCTTTTGAACGTCAAAATCTCGAATGTCTCCGTTTCTTTTTTGTACTTTTGTGATTTCCATAGATTAATGTGATTCAATCGTGAGTTAAGATGAATAAATACCGCACCCACACTGCACCAATCAAGGAAAAACAAAGAAGGGAATCGAAATATTCCTCGCATTCATGCAGCATGTAATTGATATAGTTCGATTATACCAACACCTCGTTCTCTCTTGCAAATTTTTTCAGTTTTTTTGTCTCAAAAAAATGCAGTAAGTAATCTTCCAAGTTGCACGTCAAGAATTCCATCAATAAAATCAAGAAAAAATAACGTTTTTAAAAAACAAAGCGGATAAAAATAAAAAAATGCTTTTCTAGAAGCATCTTTTTTCAAAAATTTTCGTTTCCAATGAACGAATACTATAAATCATTCATCTCTGGCTTCCGAGCAAAGCGTTCAGAAACAATATTCCAATCAACGAGCGACCATATTGCCTTGAGATAATCAACACGGCGGTTCTGATACCGTAAATAGTACGCATGCTCCCACACATCAACACCAAAGAGTGGGTATCCCGCATGAATGTCATCCATGAGTGGGTTGTCCTGGTTTTTAGTAGTCACAATTTCAAGCGTATTCTCATCAGTGAGTACCAACCATGTCCACCCAGAGCCAAAAACACCGAGTGCAGCCTTCATAAATTCAGCTTTAAAGTCTTCAAGCCCACCAAAAGTAGTCTCAAGTATCTGATGAAGTTCAGAAGACGGTGTAGTCATCGTATCATTAAGCCAACTCCAGAATACGGTATGGTTGTAATGGCCTCCTGCGTTATTACGAATACTAACAGGAAGCTCTGACATCTTTTCAAAGAGTTCTTCAATCCGTTCACAATTAATGTCGGCATCAACGCACGCTTGATTAAGTTTCTTTACGTAGCCTGCATGATGTTGTTGGTGATGAATTTCCATTGTTTGCGCATCAATGTATGGTTCGTATGAGGTATATGGATTTTTAAGTTCTGGAAGTACAAACATAGTTAGATATATATTAGTGAATAATGAATGAGATAGCTATAGTATAGCAAGAACTACTCTCGCATTCCATTCCAAAATGAGTATACTTGAAACCAGTTATGAAGGTATTCCCTATACACTACGATGTTATCGTGATCGGAGGCGGACCTGCAGGCATGATGACTGCTGGCACTGCTGCAAAAAATGGAAAGAAAGTACTGCTTCTTGAGAAAAATCCTGATGTCGGAGAAAAATTGAAAATTACAGGTGGCGGTCGTTGCAACATTACCAACTACGAACTCGATAATCGAAAATTACTCGAATACTACAAGGGGTCGGGAAAATTTTTGCACTCCTCGTTTTCACAATTCTCGGTGAAAGATACGTTTACCTTTTTTGAAAAGAGAAAGTTGCCACTTGTAATTCAGGCACGTAATCGCGTATTTCCAAAGACCGAAAAAGCGTACGATGTCTACCAAGTAATGAAAAATTATATTAAAAAGGAAGGTGTTGAAATTAAATACCAAACATCCGTGAGAGAACTCCATGTAAAAGATGGTGTCATTTCAGCTGTTGATACTAAAGAATACCGTTACACAGCCGATTCGATTGTATTGGGAACCGGTGGCGTATCCTATCCTGAAACAGGATCAACGGGAGACGGTTTTGCATGGATGAAACGGTTGGGGCACACAGTACATACACCGAGTCCTGATATTGTGCCGCTCCGCGCGAGTGATTTTTGGATCAAAAAGATTTCAGGTACCACATTGTCATTCATGAAAATAACCTTCTTTGTACATGGGAAAAAATCATTCTCAAAAACAGGCAAGATTTTATTCACACATTTTGGCATTTCTTCACCACTCATATTAAACAGCTCAAAACAGGTAGCCGATCTCCTCTTAGAAGGGCACGTAACTGCCGAAATTGACCTGTTTCCTGATACTGACAAGGGGTCGCTCGATGCGCGAGTACTCAAACTTTTTGAAACAAACAAAAACAGAAAGGTAAAAAATGTTCTTGTTGAACTGTTGCCGAAAAAAATCGCCGAAGTTATTCATGACCTCGCGCGATTTGATGATCCCGAGAAAAAGGTGAACGCTATAACGAGCGAAGAGCGCAAACGCATGCGAGAACTCATGAAACACCTTCCTCTCACTATTGACGGGCTCATGGGGCTCGATCGCGCAGTGATTGCTGATGGTGGCGTGCCACTCACCGAGATTGATACCAAAACTATGCGATCAAAGAAAATTAAAAATCTCTACATTATTGGCGACATGCTCCACGTCAATCGTCCGTCAGGCGGATACTCACTTCAACTCTGCTGGACAACGGGGTACGTTGCTGGGATGAATGTGTAAAATCAACACAACAAAAAACTACGGCAAGCCGTAGTTTTTTGTTGCAAGAATTCTACCGAAGTATTGTTCTTGCTTCGAGACAAGTGATGCAAGCATCTCTTATCTCGGGTGCATCCAGGATAATCAAGTTGCCTTAGTTACCCTGGATACTCTCAATGTACACCCGAGTCGGATTCACCGCAAACACTGATTGTGGATTGATTGTTGATAACTTGAAAGCGTTTATATCGCTCCTTCAGACTGTAAAATTTTTTCTTTCGATGAACCGCGTAACCCATTGTACATACCAATTGTTCCGTCCGAACGAATGACGCGATGACATGGAACTGTCTTATCTTGGTTCTTTGCCATGATGCTTCCTACCGCTCGGCTTGCATTCGGTGATCCAGCTTTCCGTGCAACTTCGACATACGTCATGGTTTTGCCTCTTGGAATTTTTTTTACAACGTCTATTACTTTTTCTGTGAATGTTTTCATAATCTATTCTTGGTCAAAAGGATTGAATCCTTTTTCAGAGAGGTGTTGAATAGTTAAAAACACATTTTCTGGTAAAACATCCCAATGAAACCATTTCCACCCATTACATTTGTGAGGTTCAAGGTTTTGCGGTTCTCCAGAAATGTAATCAGCCAACATAAATATAGTGAGATAATGTTTACTGTCATCAAAAATATCTTCAGTAAATTCAGCAAAATGAATGTTGGAAATCTCAACACCGTTTTCTTCGGCAACTTCTCGAAGCGAACATTCAACCAACGTTTCTCCAAACTCAAGATGTCCTCCTGGAAAAGCCCATGTCCCTTCTCCATGCGCGCCCTTCCGCTCTCCGAGCAACACTTGATCATTTTTTCTGATAATCACACCAACTCCAACTCGTACTTGTTTTTCCATAAATGAAGTATACCACAAGGGGTCATCCTGATTTACCATTCCACGTAATTTGATAGGATACAGGATATTGGATAAGTGGCACAGTAGTTTAACGGGCACCGCCTTAAACGATGTATACGTGAAAGCGTATCGCGGGCACGTCCCCCACAGAGCAGAAGGGTGCCGGAGTGGTTTAACGGGCACGCTTGGAAAGCGTGTGTACCCTTATCGGTACCGCGAGTTCGAATCTCGTCCCTTCTGCTCTGTGGGGAATGAAAATCCTGTCTTATCCGCAAAAAGCCAACAAAAAAGCCATGCTCAATTCTAGTTAATACTTTTGCTCTAAAAAAATACAAACAATCGAATATGAAACATGGCCTTGATGTCTTTTAATCTGTACAAACACTAACCAACTAAAAAATTAAACAAATCAAATTAGAGAAGAAATTATGAAATTAGACTTTACGTGAAAATTCACTGAATTTTCATACTTCTTCAATCGACATCACAATCAATCATTATATGGATTTGGGAACTATTCCTATATCACCTTCACACATCATGAAGCTGCCAGAAATCCGCTCCCATACTAACATTACAACAACTATTGTCAAGTAAGAAATGTTATCGCCGACTATCCATATCTCGCAGGAGTTGTATACGAAGTTCTGCAGGTGGGTGTGTCATGAATAACCGGTTTACGTAGGTTGCCATGCGTTTGATCCCGAAAGGGTTGGCAATAAAGAGGTGTGCGGTTGCATGGTTAGCTGTTTTCATTTTACTGCTATGTGCATGGATTTTTTCAAGAGCGCTCGCAAGTCCCTCAGGATAGCGTGTGAGCATGGCTCCAGTTGCATCAGCAAGGAGTTCTCGTTTTCGCGAAATAGCAAAGCGAATGAGTGAACCAATGAGTGGCATGAGAATTGCCAATACCAACCCAATCACGAGCACAACAACGTTCCCGCCATTGCGATCGTTGTTTCGTCCTCCAAACATACTTCCTCGCAAGAGCATATCAGAGACCATCGTAATCACTCCAACAAGCACAACGGCAACTGTTGAAACAAGCATGTCATTGTTTCCAATATGCGAGAGTTCGTGTGCAATCACCCCTTCAAGTTCATTCTTATCGAGCACCTCAAGGAGACCTGTTGTAACCGCAACAACGGCATGATTTTTGTTTCGACCAGTTGCAAACGCATTCGGAGCAGGATCATTGATGATGAATACTTTTGGTTTCGGAAGTCCTGCAGTAATGGCAAGATTTTCAACAACCCGGTGCAATTCAGGTGCATCGTTGTATAATGCCTCTTTGGCTCCGGTCATCGAAATAACCGTCTTGTCGGAAAACCAATACGCCCAAACATTCATAACAATTGAAATAATAACGGCAAAGTAGAGGATGGATGGCGCATTAAAATAATAACTGAGAACGTATCCGAGCCCAATAACAATACCAAAGAAAACGCTCATCAGAACCCACGTTTTGACCTTGTTCTGATGTTGGTGTGTATAAAATGTAGACATGCTACAAGTTTATAGTTATTAGGTGAGAGTTACAAGTTGACATAAAAAACGAGTATATTACTCGTTTTTTACTTTGAGAATGACACCTTGACCGGTTCTCGCTCTGTTGAATCGGCTTCGAGTTCAAAGAATTCGCGTGTACCGAAACCAAACATTCTGGCGACAAGGTTTCCCGGAAATGATTGAATCGCAATCGTAAAGTCACGAACGTTGCCATTGTAAAATCTGCGTGCTGCTTGAATTTTGTTTTCGGTATCGGTAAGCTCGCGCTGTAACTCAAGAAAATTTTCGTTTGCCTTGAGGTCAGGATACGCCTCAGCAATTGCCATCAATTTGCCGAGCGCTCCTGAGAGTCCTTGTTGCGCTGTAGCGAATTGTGCCATTTGTTCTGGGGTAACCTTTGAAACGTCAATGTTCATAGATGTCGCCTTTGAACGTGCCTCAAGAACCTCCTCGAGCGTTGCTCGTTCATGGGTTGCATATCCCTTAACCGTTTCAACAAGGTTTGGAATGAGATCATAACGTCTCTTTAACTGGACATCGATATCAGCCCACGCTTCATCGGTTCGCACGCGCAATCGCACAAAGTTGTTGTACAGTCCGATGAATATAATCACGAGAACTGCAATAATACCTAAAATAATATACATAATAATACGTTACAAAATAGTAATGCTTCTATTATACCAAAAAATAAAAACCTCGTGTGAGGATTTTACTTGGTCTTGTTCCCCCCAAGAAGCGTCAACAGTGGTGATGCCAAGAAAATAGAAGAGTACGTTCCTACAATCATACCGAGAAGCAATACCAACGACAGCGTTTGTGTTGCCACAGGCCCTGCAACATAGAGCGCAACGAGTACGACAATTAATGTCAGTGAGGTAAAAATCGAACGTGTCATGGTTTGATTGATTGCCATCCCAACCGTAGTTGGAAACGCTTCGGCAATCTTCTTTTCTTGGTTGGTTGATAGGTTTTCTCGAATACGGTCAAAGACTACAATCGTATCATTCACCGAGAGTCCAAGAATAGAAAGAAGTCCGACAACGTAGAGTGTATCAATTTCCGTTCCTATGAGCGTCAAGATTCCAACTGGAATAATAATGTCATGAAGGAGCGCAATCACTGCAACAATACCATACCTCCATGATGAAACAGGTTTTGCCACGTGACGAAAAGCGTACGCTACAAAGAAAATAATACCAAGTGATACCGCAATCAATGCATAGAGTGATTTGGTGCGAAGCTCTCTTCCAACTGATGGGCCAATTGAATTAAAACGCTCGATAGAGAGCTCTCTGTCACCAACTGACATTGCACTGACTAACTGTTGTCGTTGTTCTTCAGAAAGAGATTGTGTTTTTACCACATACCCATTATCTCCGAATGGTTGCACCAACATATCGGGAAATCCTGCTTCAGCAAGTGAAGTATGTACAAGATCAATGTCAGGACGTTCGTCATATGAGACCTCAAGCACTGAACCTCCTGTAAATTCAATACCATAATCAAGTCCGCGTACTGAAACAACAATAATACTCGCAAGGACAAGGAGTGCGGAGAATCCAATAAAGAATTTTCTGTATTTGATGATAAACATATGCCTATTTGTTAAAACCGTTTTGGTATAAGAATCGAGTAATAGCTCCGCTCGTACCTTCTCGTTTCGTCAACGAAAGGAGGAAGAATCTGGTAACCGTAATTGCCGTGAACATTGATACGATGATTCCCAATCCAAAGACAAGGGCAAAACCTTTAATGAGAGCGGTACCAAACCAGAACAAGAAAATTGCGGAAATAATCGATGAAATATTTGCATCACGAATTGATGCCCATGCACGAGTAAATCCAACCTTAACTGCATTGTAGAGTGTATTTCCCGCTTTGAGTTCTTCTTTCATACGCTCAAAAATCAGAATATTAGCATCCACCGCAATCCCAATTGAAATAATGAATCCGGTAATCCCAGCAGAAGTCAAAGTAACCGGAATGAATTTAAACATCCACAACATAATCGCGGTGTAAATACCAAGTGCAACAACCGCAATCAGTCCCGGCAACCGATACCACAGAATGAGAATAACAGACACGAGAATGAGACCAACAATTCCTGCATACACGCCGGCATTCACCGCATCCTGACCCAAAGTCGGACCAACAGTGTTGGTTGAGATCAGTTCAATAGGAATCGGCAGTGCCCCAGAATTGAGACGTCCTACCAGAGTTTTTGCTTCATCAATGGTAAAGTTTCCTGAAATAACCGCCTGACCTCCTGAAATCACATCATTCACGACTGGTGCTGAAATAATGCTACCGTCCAAATAAATCGCAATGGTTTTACCTACATTTTCCCGTGTCAAAGATTCAAACAATTCTGACCCTTCTCGATCAAATGACAGTGCGATAATCGGCTCGGCTTGCAAACCGCCTCCGTTTTTAATACCTGCCTGAGTAAACTGTAACTGTGCTTTATCTAAATATTTTCCAGTAAGATCGGTATTGAGATAAAGTTCGTTTTGCAATTCTTGAATCTTTGCAAAATCAATGCCATCTCCGCCAATCGTGAGTGTGCCGTCTTGAATATCTGCCTTGCTGACCTGCACACTCAAGAGATCATCAATTTGGGCTTGAATGGCCTCGCGATCAGCCGAAGGTGCTTCTACTTTGAATTCAAGGAGTGGTGTTTGACCAATCATTCGCACTGCCTCGTCAAGGTCGGTAACTCCAGGGAGTTCAACAATTAAACGTTCTTCTGTCCCATCAATACCGAGACTGTGTGTCTCGGTATTTACATTCGGTTCAGCGACACCAAACGCGTTGATACGGCGTTCAATAACATCACGAAGCGCATCCATTGAATCACGCACTTCTCCCTCGCTGATTGCTGAAACATCAGCTTTGTATACTAAATAGCTCCCCCCCGAGAGATCAAGTCCTAAATGAAAAGGATTTGATTCTGTTTTTTCAGAGTGAAACACATACCAACCGAGTAATACTCCTAAAGCTACAAAGAGTAGCGCAACAATTCTTGTTTTCCACATATACGCTCCACTATATGCTTTTTTATCTTTTTTTCAATAACAATCAACTCTATAAGAGCTGATGATAAATTTCATTCAAAATTGCTTCTGAGAGTTTTTTGTTCTTTTCAGGTTCTCGATTATAGTGATGCCCAAATTCAGTATCAACAAAAATTTCTCCTGCTACTACAACTTCTTTATTATAACGAGGTCTCATGTGCCAATGAACTTGCGGATCAGGATATTCTGCTTGGTAAGCATCATTCATAAGACAGGTCCAATTAAACATAACTGCGCCAAAAGTTTTTTTCATAAGAGATTCAACCTGCCGAACGAGGTGGAGAAAATCAATCATTTCCTTTTCTGTAAGTTCAGACAGAGATGCACATTTACGTTTGAGAGTGACATAGCTCCTACCAAGATATCTTTGATCTTTCTCTGAAAGTTTCACTAACCAATATTCTGTTTCTATAAATACATAATTCTTCATTGTTTTTGGTATTTTTTTATTAAAATCACATAGGCGAACCACGAACACAATCCGCCGAGAACCCACCCTCCCAAAATATCAACAGGAAAATGAACACCTGCAATAATTCTGGCAACACCAATCATGAATGCAAGAATCATAAAAATAATGCCGAATTTTTTGTGGTGTAGGTATATAGCAATAGCGAGTGCAGCAAACAAGGTTGCATGCCCAGACGGAAATGAATCATACCCTCCATATAGGAACAGCGGGGTTACATCGTTAAATTGAATGAACGGTCGCGCTGTTTGAAGTACCGTTTTTATCCCATAGGACAATAACCACGCGAGGAGTACTCCTCCTGTTGTATACAGGCCTTCAACGAACGAAGCTCGGTCAATAAAGAGTGGTTTATTCATGCGATGTCCATGTTTGTGAATGAGAATGAAAAAGACTCCCACTAAAACAACATACCAATCGAGTTTCTCTGCAATGATATAAATCCAAAAATTTAGCTCTGGCGAATATGCTGTTACAGCGTACAAACTATTAAAAATTACATTGTTGAGATCAGCGAGGTACATCATGGAATTGTTTGTGCGCAGTAATAACGTTCTGATATAACACAGCAATAGTTATAGGACCAATCCCTCCTGGAACAGGCGTTGCGAGCAATGCTTTGTTGAACGCCTGAGGGTGAATATCTCCTTGTATTTTTCTATCTGCTTCGCTCGTTCCTGCGTCAATGAGCACTGCGCCTTCCTTGACCATATCACTGGTAATCATGTGTGGAACACCTGCGCCCGTAATAACCACATTAGCATTTCGTAAAAGGCGATCACGAAGGTGCACGTCAGTGTCTTTTGTAACAAGGTCGTATGTAATACCCTCACGTTCAAACCAGAGTGTAGTCGGATACCCTACCAACGAACCGTTACCAACTAACACGATATGTTTGCCTTCAAGCAACACGTCATAGTGATCAAAAATCGCAACAATGGAACCTGTCACTGGAGGAAAAAACAGAGACGCGTGTTCTCGAAATTGCACACGAGATTTCGTACCGAGTACATCAACATCTTTTTCAGCAGGAATAGCATCAAGAATCACCTGCCGATCAAGGTGAGAAGGCAACGGCAATTGTACAATCATAGCGTCTGCGGTTAATGCAATGACATGTATGGACGAGAGGAGGTCTTCTTGTGTTACTTGTTCATCAAAATGATGAACCGTAACATCAACGTGAATAGATTCTCCGAATGCTTTTTTATATTTGATGAAATTATCAATGACCGGATCAGAACCAACGTAGATGATGTGAAAAGATATGGGAACTGACACCGATTGGGTATACGCTAATAGTTTTGCCTTGATCTCTTGAGCTATTCGATTTCCATCAACGAGTATGTGCATTACCACCAAGTATACTCATTTTCAATGAATAGGACAGGTTACTACTTCAAAAATATATCAGGGGATTGATCTTTATAGATAAACCGTGATTGTCGTCTAAACGACATTAAAATACCAAGACCAATTGATTCAATTAAGATATGCGATCCTCCATAGGACATGAATGGCAACGTAACACCTGATACTGGCATAACTCCAATATTCATGCCGATATTAATGAGTACATGACTCATAAGATAGAACGAAAGACCAACCGCAAACAAGAGTTCAAAATTGTTATTGGTTTCATAGCCAATGCGCAAAATTCTTACAATAACAAAACCAAACAATAACAAAATGATAAGCGATCCAACAAAACCCCATTCTTCCGATACCGCAGCAAAAATAAAGTCTGTTTCATACTCGGGCAGAAAATTCAATCGTGATTGAGTCCCGTACCCAACTCCCTTTCCGACAATTTGGCCAGAACCAACCGCAATGACTGATTGGTAGGCATTGTAGCCGGTGCCTTGAATATCTGAGAGCGGATCGACAAACGTGCGGAGACGGTCTTTTTGGTATTCCTTAAATACAAACACCCACATAATCATAAAGAGACCAAGACCAATCGTGAACAACATGAGCAGATGTTTCTTTGAAATACCAGCAACAAGAATCATGCCAAACCAAATGCCAAACAATATAAATGCTGAGCCGAAATCGGGTTGGAGAAAAATGAATGTAAACGGAATGAGAAAATACAATCCAGTAATCAGAATGTGTTTCATGGCGCGAATTTCTATATGTCGTCTCGCAAGGTACTTCGCTAGAACCAACACCAATGCCAATTTCATAAAATCAGCCGGTTGAAATGAGAAGAATCCAAAATCGAGCCAACTCGTTGCCCCCTTTGAGGTTGATCCGAGAAACATCAATGAGATAAGTAATCCAACACCAAAGAGATACCCCCACAAGAGTACTTTTGATTTCTTTAAGAAAGACAAATCAAGAGACGATACGACAAAAAAAACAACGAGTGATATGGCAATCCATAGGAGTTGCCGAGAAAACAGTGAGCCAGCAACATCAGAAAATGAACTCATGGTAGAGAGCGAAAGTCCAAACAGCGGTAATAAAGACGCAACAATCCACCAATCAACGTGTCGTAAAAATGAACGTTTCATCATGAATTCGGAAGTTCGCGATCAATAAAAGGATCAATGCGAGGAATAATTTCGATGCGAGATACTACATCACCAAATGGCTCTGGCCATGAATAGAAGACTTGTTGTTCTGTTCCTTGATCAAGCACATCAACAAATGTCTGACTTGCCGCTATCGCGTTGTCTTCTTGGTTGTACAAGATAGCAACAACGGGAACATCTTCAAAGTTAATGAATGATTCATTGCGGACGATTGCAGAGAGTTTCGGCGCAGTGGTTTGATTCGTGAGAACAGGTTTACTGATCGTGAACAAATTGTAGGCGTATTCCTGAGAAACGCGATCCCAATCCTGCACCGAATTAATGTGAAAGAAAACAGTATATGCTTCGTTATCACCTGTCGTAATGCCCGATTCGAACACGGCAGAACGCTTGTTGGCTTCAATGAACGTTGACCCCTGTACAGGTTCAGCAACTAAAATATTGTTCTTGTCATATAACCGAAACTCATAAAAAAGTTGTTTGATTCCCGAATAGAGATTTTGATTTTCAACATACGCTACAACGTTATAAACACCATTGGTTACTTGAAAAGGTCGCTCCCACCATACTACTAAATTATTCACCTCCTCAAGACATACCTTGCTGCATGCGCCTCCGCAGTCAATCCCCGTTTCCTGTCCGTTTTGAATACCATCAAAACATGTTGGTTGTTTACTATTTTCAACACGAATGAAAATGAATGCGAGTGCAATCAAGAAGAGTATGGCAATAATAATGAGTACACGGCGTTTTCTTTTTACAGCCCATCGAGACATAGACTCATTATATATCAAAATACAACTCGTGCGAGTTGTATTTCAAACAATTTATTGGCCTCCCTCAAGAGAATCAAGCTTTGTTTCAAATTCCTCAAGTTCTGAAATAAGTTCATTAAGGTGTACAATTTTTTCATTCCCTTCTTGATCGAGACGTGTAGAAATGTTTTCAAAATTACCCTTGAGGGCATCCATGCTTTCATTGAAATCTTCTACGTTATAAAGGTGTACGCCAAGGTATGCTGCCATTCCCGTAATAAAAATCCCCATTTCCCAACGCAACTGTTTCAACACGCTACGTACCTTTGCTTGATCAAGATTTTCAGGTGAAACATTATCAAGGTCTTTCTTAACAAACGACAACTTTTCAGTAATTTTAGTAACAGCAGTAAAAAGTTTTTCACCAAAACTTTCTTTATTTTCAATTACTCCTCCTTCATTATCCTCGATTGGTTCTTGTTTAAAATTCCATTCTTCCATATATTTATTGTTTTTACTGAATATTCTTAATTAATTGATGTATTTCATCAAGGTGGTTTTGTAATACTTCTGCAAGTTTCATAAGGTTTTCTCGTTGTTCTTGTGGTGTTTGAGAATCCGTAATCATATCTTTGATGTCTTGTTCAGTCATAATAGTATTGTAATAGTAAACTCATTAATAAACAACATGTTCTGTGTAAGTATGTTAGAATGGCAAAATATGAATCTCTTACACGAAAAATTCGAAAATGGTGAACATGTGAGCCCACAACTTGAAGATACTGTTAAAAATTACCTCATCGATATTGATGGAACGATCTGTGATGACATACCAAACGAAGAACCAGAACGTATGGTAACTGCACAGGTATATCCTGATGCACTTGAAACGATTAACAAATGGTACAATGAGGGGCATCAAATATGTTTCTTCACTGCTCGTACCGAAGAACATCGAACGGTTACCGAAACCTGGTTACGTGAACATGGGTTTAAATACCATACACTCTTGTTTGGTAAACCACGTGGTGGTAATTATCATTGGATTGATAATCACCTGGTCCGTGCGACACGATACAACGGGAAATTTACCGATCTCGTAAAACGAAATCACGTTATAGAAGTATTTGATGACTAAATAAAAAACAACCAGTATTGGTTGTTTTTTATTTATACAGAAGATGAACAGCTTTCATTAAGAACAGCTCTCGTCAACGGTCCCACGTAGCCATCAGGAAGTGTACCAA
>JAGQMO010000055.1 GCA_020428615.1 Patescibacteria group bacterium
GCGGAAGCGGTGGGATTCGAACCCACGATACGAATTAACGTATGACGGTTTTCAAGACCGTTGCATTCAACCACTCTGCCACGCTTCCAGGATAGGATATTATCACAGGAGTTTGAAAAGGCAATTTAATTTTGTCCTTCAACCCATTCTAATATTCTTAAGAATATTAGAATGGGTTGAAGCTTGTAAGTTAATGGCAATAATTTTACACTGAACGTATGAAATATCTCGGCATTGACTATGGAACAAAACGAATCGGCATTGCGATTTCAAACGAAGAAGGAACACTCGCGTTTCCTTATGGTATTTTTGCAAACACTGCTCAATTCGTAGAGGAGTTGAAAAAAGTCGTTAATGAGGAATCCGTTCAGTCCATTGTTATCGGTGAATCATTGCACCTTGATGGTGTTGAGAATGAAATTATGTCTGCGATTAACGTGTTTGCAGAGAAGCTAGAGAAAGAATTCGGTTTACCCGTTCATTTTCAAGAAGAACGATTGAGTTCGGTGGCGGCGAAATCCCACTTGTATGGAAAGGGAAATATTGCGAATGAACGTTGGACAGGGAAGGGGAATCAGGAGAAGAGAACATCGGCGGATGATAGTGCCGCCGCGATTATTCTCCAGCGATACCTCGATAGTAAAAAGGAACTCAACTAGGAGCTCTTTAGTTTGCACAAAATTGTGTAATCGTTAGACTGAATTTATTATGACCTACGTAACCTACGATGATTTTAAAAATATGGATATGCGCCTTGGTTTGATTCGCTTTGTCGAGCCAGTAGAGGGAGCTGATAAGCTCTTGCGGTTTGAGATAGATTTTGGTGCGGCTGACACCTCGACCATTTCATGTTCAGGAGCATGCGCAAAAGAGGTATGCGAAGATTGTGAGGGTGAATGTACATGCGAAATTACCTGTACCTGTAAACTGCAAGGAGACAAAATTCCTTTCGGCAAGGAAGAGTACACCGGACGTGATGTACGCCAGATTGTATCGGGCATTCGCGAGTACTGGCCGGAGTACAAGGAACTGGAAGGGAAGTACGGACTCTACATTTTAAACCTCGAACCCCGCGAGATTCGCGGTGTTGTGAGTCACGGTATGCTCATGGCGGTTGATGGTAAAGACGGCAATCCCGTGTTTCTCGGTCCCCAGGGTGAGATAGAACCAGGTGCTCGAGTGAGATAAAAAAGAAAGGCGACCAGAGTTGGTCGCCTTTTGGCTCGAAGAACTCGAGTCTCTTAGAAGCCCCAACCTAACGGTTTGCTTTTCTACGGGGGCCGTAGGTAATCCCATTGTTCCAAGCAATTTTTGCTTGGCTGATTTTTTGATCCACATAATCAATTCCTTTCCCGATCTTTTTGGCTTTTTCGATCATGTGCTCTTTCAAACGTTTATTGTCGAGGGCAATTCTTGCCTTCCGTTCTTCCCCATAATCTTCATCTTGAATAAATGACAATTGGTATACATACCAATTTGCCTTTCGTTCAATCCACCTGTTTTCAGGTGTTTCGTTCTGGGCAAAAGCCCTATAACTAATGCTCAATAGAGCAATGGCAAGTAAAATGATTAATTTAGTTTTCATAAAAGTTTGTTTTATTTAGTTATAACAACATATTATCATATATATGATATATGTCAAGATACCCCATAAACCATATTTTCTTGTTATGATGTTCTTATGAAACAACGGTGTATTACTTGGTTTACAACCATAACTGAACAGAGATGGGTTATATGGTTTTTAGGAGTCAGTGCTTTTTTTGAATCAGTGATTTTTCCGATTCCAATTGATATCTTTACCTTTACACTCGCTTCGGCACACCCT
>JAGQMO010000056.1 GCA_020428615.1 Patescibacteria group bacterium
TGGGGCTTGGTGATTTGTATCAGACAGTTGAGTCTGGTGGGGGTCAGTCTTTGATACTTGGCATTCTCAGCAATTATATTGATCTTACAACGTTTGTTAATGGTGGTAATGCCGGTGATATTGCCGAACAGAATTACGAACTATGGATTTCCGGAAAATTAGAAAACGCAAGGAATGTCGCGGAAACCATTGCAACGATCGGTTCACAACAACTCAATGAAAACCAACTGAATGCACTCATTCAAGGTAGCGGGAGGACAATAGAAAGAGTCGAGGAGGTCTACGGGGAAAATAGCGGCGTGGCTTTTTTGAGTTCACTTGATCCGCACAACAATGGTCTTGGCCTCCAAGGGCTCATCGCTCAGAACCTAGGACAACAAACAGAAGAAGCTGTTACAAATGTTGTTAATGATGTTCAAACACCTCAAAAATTTCTCAACAAAACGGAATGTATCGAATACGCGGATGACGGTAGTTGTGCGAGAGAGGTTACCACAACCCCAGGAGATATTGTCAGTTCACAATTACAAAAAGTACTCCACAAAGAGCCCGAGCAAGCGGCGAACACAGACGGTTCTGTTCTCGGTTCGTTTTTTGCGCACCTTGGAGACCTTACTGATGGCTTGATTCAAATTGGTGTTAATAAACTTACCAACCAAACATCAAATTTATTGTTTGATACTCATGCAGCACAAGAAGAGTTTGGTTTCGCTGGAGGATATCAATCTGGATATGATGTGCTTGGAGTATCTTCAAACCCTATTTTTAATGAAACCGACAGCAGCGGTAACGTAATCAATGGAGGGGGAGGGTTACTCAACGCAACAAATATATTTATTTGTGGACCTGAGGATACCTCTGTAGGGTGTCAGGTAGTCATTAATTTTCAACAAGATTTGCAACAAAATATTGAAATGCTTGAAGAAGAAAAATCATATTATGACGGTATCAGGACAACCTTGGTAGACGCATTTGAAGTCATTACAGAATTTGATAAATGTATCCCGGGACCAGATTTTAATTGGGAGGAGAGGTATAAAAATGTATTGCCAACGTTCGGAGGAGAAGATCAAAATCAAATCAACGCTATCGGGCTCAACCAAACGCGAAATATGTTGGAAGATCCTCGCGTAACGATTCCTGGAGGAGTGGATATGGTAAAACGCGTAAATGCAATACTTGATCAAACACAAAACGAAGCAATTGCTAATAAATTCAGAATTGATGAAATTAACAGCGCACTCTCGACACTCAACGTTATTAAACAGGAGGTTCTTCAAGACTTCAATCAGCAAAAAGCAAGCATCAACTTAAACCTTGTGCTCTTTGTAGATGACTGGGAACAATTAAATCCATCACAAAAAATAAACGCTACAGAAGCAGCAGTGAACGGATTCGTCAAAAACGGACAATCAACTCCAAGCAAGTATCTGAGCTTGAAAGAAGAATTTGGTGAAACCCCAACCAGCATCGTTGCCAACGAGGAAGAACGTGCACGTAACGCTGTCCTTGCTATGTCGTGGGATGTATGGAGAGATCGAGCTAGTGAAGACAATACAAAAACACTGCGTGAATCATTCTACGTCATACAAACAAAATTTTCAGGAGACGAGCAAATTGCAATCGCAAAAGTGAAACTGAAAAATTTAAATTACAATATCGACCAATCGTACAATACAGCGAGTGATTGTTTGGTATTTAAAACCTATGCACTTGGATTCCCAAGATCATCCATTGCAGCCATTACAGAAACCAGCCAAACGCAAGCTGAAAAAATAAAACAGCTTGCAGCCCTGATTGCTCCGTTTGAACCTACACCAGGTAATGGAATATTTACTGATTTTCAATACTTTGATAATTCAACCGTGCGATCCGATAGTGCGATTCGTGAATTTTTGCAATCAGAAAATGCATTACAGACGGTTGGTAGTGATGCAAGTGTGTTCTCAACCCTTCTAATGACAACACCAGCGTATATTTCAAATAGCATTCTCGGATTTAACTCTGAAGCAGAAAAAGAAGAGTATTTTGATACGTATTACCCTGATGATGATCTACCTTCTGAAGTCAA
>JAGQMO010000057.1 GCA_020428615.1 Patescibacteria group bacterium
AAAAATAAAACACCTATCAAGGTGTTTTATTTTTGTAGCGTGGTTAAAATTACTAATACTTGATTATATCTGATATTATAATATAATAAATATGAAACAAAAAAAACGAATACCATGTACACGCAAATATTTAAAAAACTTCAAACCGCTCTTAAAGAAGGTTGGCTTGAATTTTGTTCAAGTGAGAAGTTTAAAAACTATGAGAAACTCTGGGAGAGTCTAAAACCTTTCTATAAAAGCGAACTAAGAGAAGTGATCCCATTTCCTGCGTATCAATTAGCAGCTCAAGAAATTGGCAGGAAGTTTATGCTAGTTTCTACTCAAAACGGAATTTCCTATGATGAAATTTTTCCAGGAGATTTTGACCTATCAAATGAGATTGAAGGTGGTGCTTATGATGTCAGAATTTTCAAATTAACAACATTTCATTATGGAAAATTTATAGGGGAAGTTAAAATTTCATTTCCCCATTCACACGAATGTTTCAATTTTCCAGTCTGTCCTACACTCCAGTTTATCCCCTCAGAAGGACATAGAAAATACAAACAATTTAACCTAATGATAGATCTACTCGAGCCATTTTCTGTAGAAATTGATACATCAGTGCTGAAGGATAAACATCAAGAAATTTTACACAACCTTGAATTAGGTCAATTTAGAGAAGAAAAAATGAGTCTTGTATTACTTCAGAAAGATGTGGTACGGCCACCTCACATTCACGATAAATCATCTGCAAAATTTTATTTCATTACTGGTACGGGAATTGTTATTCATAATGGAAACGATATTCCATATACACCAGGAACTTATATGGAAATCCCTGCAGGAGATGCACATGGGTTCAGAATAAAACAAGATACTCTTATGTTATCTTTTCAAGATAAGGGAGGCATTATGGATGAACAAGGTCATATCGATTTTCGGTATGAATAATAAAAAACTTAATATAAAAAGCACCAACTGTTATATTTGGTGTTTTTTATTAAACAACTGTTTTCTTTTTCTGAGCTGTCTTTCTCGTACGTTTTGCTTTCTTTTTAATGATTACACCTGAATCACCGTAATCAACGGTTACTGTATCCCCCGCTTCAACATCCGCCCTGATCATTTTGAGTGCGAGTTCGTTCAAGAGTTCGTTTTGAATCAAGCGTTTCAACGGTCGTGCGCCGTACTTTGGATCAAACCCCTGCTCGGCAAGATGAGCAACGAGTTTTTTACTGTAGGTGATTTTAATATCTTTTGTTTGAAGTCGTTTTGTGACGTGTGCTAATTGATTTTCAACAATACGCGCAATGACATCTTGAGAGAGTGTGTCAAACACCACAACATCATCGAGTCGGTTCAAAAATTCAGGCCTGAAGAAATCTTTGAGTGTTTCCATAACCTTCTTCTTTGTCGCCTCATAATTTTGGTTACTCGTATTATCAGAAAACCCAATGGATTGCATTTTTTGAATATATTGAGAACCAAGATTTGATGTCATGATAATGATCGTATTTCTGAAATCAACCGTGCGACCTTTTCCATCCGTCAAACGTCCATCATCGAGGACTTGAAGGAGAATATTAAATACATCAGGGTGCGCTTTTTCAATTTCATCAAAGAGCACGACCGAATAGGGACGGTGTCGCACGGCTTCAGTGAATTGCCCTGCATCCTCGTGACCGACATATCCTGGAGGAGAACCAATCAATTTTGAAATCGAATGTTTCTCCATGTACTCTGACATATCAACACGCACGAGCGCTTTCTCGTCATTAAACATAAACTCGGTCAATGCTTTTGTCAGTTCAGTCTTCCCTACTCCCGTAGGTCCGAGAAAAATGAATGAGCCAATAGGACGATTTGGATCCCCGATACCAACGCGAGAACGGCGAATAGCATGTGCTATTTTCTCGATGGCTTTATCCTGACCCTGAACTCGCTTTTTCAAATCCTCTTCCATGCGAGCGAGTTTTTTGGTTTCTTCTTCGAGCATACGCGTCACAGGCACTCCCGTCCATTTTGAAACAACGTGTGCAATATCTTCATCAGTTACCTCTTCGCGAAGAATACGATTGTGTTTTTGAACCCGAGCGAGTTTTTTCGATTCCTTTTCAAGACGTTTCTCGGTAACAGGAATAATGCCATAGATAATTTCGGCAACAACACCAAGATCTCCTTCAAGTTCTGCCTGTTCTGCCTCAAGGCGATATTTCTCAAGTTGTTCCTTGAGTTCGGCAATAGCGCCTAGTATAGTCTTTTCATTCTGCCACTTGAGTTCAAGTTCACGTGTTGATTCTCGAAGATCTGCTATTTCTTTGTTAATCTTTGCTGCGCGGTCTTTGGCAGGTTTGAGATCTTTTTCAATATCCTTAGCGAGTGCTTCTTTTTCAATTTCAAGTCGCATGATTGTGCGATGCGCTTCTTCAAGTGCAGGGGGTTTGTTCTCGAGTGAAATTTTCAAAGCTGAACCAGCTTCATCAATTAAATCAACTGCTTTGTCAGGCAAGTAGCGGTTCGTGATATAGCGAGACGAGAGGGTGACCGCCGCAACAATAGCATCATCAGTAATTTGAACGCCATGATACAATTCGTATTTTGATTTTAATCCGCGCAAAATGGCAATAGCATCTTCAATGGACGGTTCATGAATCGTGACAGGTTGAAAGCGCCGTACGAGAGCGGGATCTTTTTCAAAATGTTTTTGATATTCATTCAAAGTCGTTGCTCCAATAGCACGAAATTCTCCGCGTGCGAGAGCAGGTTTCAACATGTTTGCCGCATCCATTGAACCCTCTGAAGACCCAGCTCCAATAATGGTATGGATTTCATCAATAAAAAGAATCACCTGCCCTGCTGATGCTTCGATTTCTTTCATAATTTTTTTCAAACGATCTTCGAACTCTCCGCGATATTTGGTTCCCGCGAGAAGGAGTCCAAGATCAAGCAGTACGAGCTCTTTTTCCTTGAGCGAATCAGGCACATCTCCCTTTGCCATACGTTGTGCCAATCCTTCAACAACTGCAGTTTTACCAGTTCCCGGTTCACCGATAAGAATCGGATTATTTTTCGTCCGGCGCGAAAGAATTTGAATCAAACGCATGATTTCCTTGTCTCGCCCAATAACGGGATCAAGTTTGTCTCTCGTAGCCATCTCTGTGAGGTTTCGTGAAAACTTTGAAAGATTTCTAAATTTTTTATTGAAACTCGTTTCGAGTTTTGATTCCTGTTCTCTCAAATCAGTTAATGCCTTGACGACAGAAGATCGTTTAATTTCTGCATCTTCCAAAAAACTTTGCCCTGAATTTTCAACATCAAAGAGCGCCAAAAAGAGATGCTCAGTTGAAATCACATCGTCATTCATTTCTTTGGCGATTTTCATCGATCGTTCAATAATTTGAGCGAGGTCAGGAGTCAAGTACATTTGCATTGGCGAAGAGAGCGTATCATCTGTCTGTTCGCCTTCCATGCTGTCAATTTCATCAAGAAGATTGTTTGTGAATGCATTTGCATCAATATTCAATTTCTCAATGATTGAAATAATCAAACTATCATCTTGTATAACAAGAGCCGTTAAAAGATGAATGGCACTCACGTGGTTCTGTCCACGTTCAATAGCCAACTCATGAGAGCGGCGAATGACTTCTTTTGCTTTTTTGGTGAAATTTTGAAATGGAGGCATAGGACTAGTGTAAAATTAAAAATTCAAACTGAAAAGTTACAAATTACTTACTTTAATAATGAATGTTTGTATACCAGAAGTATATACTTAGTAATATTTTTTACAAGTTTTTCATATATATGAAAAACT
>JAGQMO010000058.1 GCA_020428615.1 Patescibacteria group bacterium
TTATGTACGATCTTATTATTATTGGTGCGGGTCCTGCCGGAACCGCTGCAGGAGTCTACGCGGCTCGCAAAAAATTAAAAACACTCCTCATTACCGAAGAGTTCGGAGGTCAATCTGTGGTGTCTGAAACCATCTATAACTGGATTGGAACACCTGAAATCAGCGGAAACGATCTTGCGAAGTCGTTCCAAAAACATCTTGAATACTATGCTGACGGGAAAACCCTTACGCTCAAAACAGGAGCGCGTGTAAACACCATAGTAAAAAATGATGATACCACCTTTACGGTAACTGACAGTGGTGAAAATGTTTTCACAACGAAAACAGTTTTCATCGCAACAGGTTCAGCAAGACGAAAACTGCCCGCAATAGGAGCGGATCGTCTTGAACACAGGGGTCTCACCTACTGTGCGAGTTGTGACGGTCCTCTCTTTACCGGTATGGATGTTGTGGTTATTGGTGGCGGAAACGCTGGTTTTGAAAGTGCAGCACAACTCTTGGCGTACTCTAAATCAGTGACTCTTCTCCACAGAGGAAACGAGTACAAAGCCGATCCCATCACCGTTGAAAAAGTGTTAGCTAATGAACACATGACTGGTATTTTGAATGCCACAACACTCGAAGTTACAGGAGACCAGTTTGTTGAAGGTATCATCTATGAAGATACAACAACAAAAGAGAAACATGAACTCAAAGTAAATGGTGTATTTGTTGAAATCGGACAACTTCCAAACTCCCATGTGGTTGCTGATCTTGTAGAACTCAACGAGTATAATCAAATTGTTGCTGATCCATACACCCAACGAACTTCAGTCGAAGGTATTTGGGCAGCTGGAGACGTCACTGACGTGAAATACCACCAAAACAACATTTCAGCCGGCGATGCGGTCAAAGCGCTCGAAGACATCTACCAGTACATTCATACTCGCTAAACAGAAAAACCCAGACATCGGGTTTTTCTGTTTAATCACTATTGAGATAATTTTCCAACACTGCGAGCTGTTCTGGCGTATTTGCGCCGAGTGCCTCTCGCTCGTTAATTTGAATGGAGTCGATATAGTGTGATTCTTCGAATGCAATCTGCACCAAATCTGTGAGGTAATACTCCCCTTGTGAGTTATCGTTCTTGAGAGTACGCAAGGATTCAATCACCCACGGAATATCACAACAGAAATAGGCAGGGTTCACTTCGCGAATTTCTTTTTGTTCTTCGGTTGCATCTTTCGCCTCGATGATTGCCTTGATGTGTCCGTGATCGTCTCGAATGATGCGTCCAAAGCCATAAAATTGATTCTTGAACAAATCATCGTTTTCGATCATCGCAGTTGCAATGGCGAGTGAATTTGCTGAATTTTGCTTTTGGTGAATGAGATTATGAATGGTCTCACTCGATACGAAGGGTTGATCTGCATACAACACAAGAACACGCTCAATGTCGGGATCGAGGAGAGGTAATGCGCACGAAACTGCATGTCCCGTTCCCTTTTGTTCTGATTGAACCGCATAGAGAGCTCGGTCGCCAACGACTTCACGTACCATTTCCTCTTTATATCCGACAACACAAATAGGTGTGTGCTTCATATCAAGTGACTCAACCGTATCGAGAACGTATTCGAGCATTGACTGGTGGCCGAGCTTGGTGAGCGCTTTTGGTATGTCTCCTCCCATGCGCGTTCCCTTCCCAGCAGCCAAGATAATTATTTGCGTAGTATCCATAATGTATGAATGCGACCAAAATAAATACACGTATGTACGTGTCCTTTTGATAGAAAAAGTATAGGCAAAATACCTCAAAAAAGCAATAAATAATGCACTTTTAAAGCACATCGTATATTGCAAAAATAGGTGTCTGTGCTATACTCCTCCCCGTTGCTTAGGCAACTTTTTATATATTCTTCGGTCCCATCGTCTAATGGTTAGGACATCAGGTTTTCATCCTGGAAATCGGGGTTCGACTCCCCGTGGGATCACGAGTACGAAAATGAGCACACTTTACGGTGTGCCTTTTTTGTTCGTGATCCCAAGAAAGCAACCTGCGTTGCTTTTGTCGGGGAGTCGAAAGGCGGAGTCATGTCCGATCGGAGTATAGCGAAGCAGGACAGAGGAGCCGGGGTCGCGGAAGATTGTTCTACAATCTATCTGTGACCGACTCCCCTTGTCGAAAGGCAGGATCATATGTGTTTGATTTTTTGTCAAAAATATTTATAGTAAAAAGAAAAACACAGTCATGTCAAAATCAATTACAAAACTCTTTGAAACATTAAGTCTTGATAAGCAACGTCAAACGCTTGAAGATTTGAATAAAATCTACACTACAAATACCATTCGTTACGTTGTAGAGTTGGCACAATTTGTACAACGAATGTACAAACAAAACATTTCTTTTGAAATTACCAAAGAGGGGCCGGATCACGAACCAATTATTACTGCGGTTGTTCATGTGCCCTTTAAAAAGAAACGATATGTTGGAAAAGGTAAAAACAAAAAAATTGCAAAAGCTATTGCTTGTGAAAAAGCATGTGATGATGCTAATACTTAGCCAATGTAAAAGACATTGTTTAATCCCAGTGAGTATTATATTCACTGGGATTCTTCATTAATTTACGTAACAGTATGCTACAATACAATCATGATTAATCTCAGCCAACGTTCATTCAAAAAGCTCTTGATCGCGCTTGCGATTTACCTGACATCGCTCTTTGCCGCAAATACGCTCGGACTCAAGATTATGCCATTCCTGTTTGGTTCACACCTCTCGGTTGCGGTATTCTCCTTCCCTGTCGTGTTCCTCATGACGGACGTCATCGGTGAGGTCTACGGGAAAAAGATTGCAAAGCTCTTTGTGCTCGCGGGATTCATCAGCACCGCGCTCTTTATCGCCTACTCCCTCCTCTCGCTCGCCATGCCGTGGTCGGTTGATGGTGAGTGGGCGCGCGAGGGCTACAACCAAATTTTCGGCATTTCAGCGCGCATTGCTGTTGCATCGCTCGTTGCGTTCCTGATTGCCGAGTACCAAGACGTGCTGTCGTTCTTCTTCTTCCGCGAGAAACTCAAAATCAAGCTGTTTTGGCTTCGGTCACTCCTCTCAAACATTTGGTCGCAGTTCCTCGATTCAACAATTTTTATGGTGATTGCATTTGCAGGCGTGTACCCAACAGATACGCTTATCAGTATCATTATTACGTGGTGGCTGTACAAGGTCGCCATGGGCGCGCTCTATACGCCGCTCTCCTACGCAGGCATCCGCCTCCTCCAAGACAAGAAAAACAAAACACCTACGATATAGGTGTTTGTTTTTAATTGATTTCCCCTTTATGTAATACACCACATTTTGTCCTCCCTCACACGAGAGGTTTTTGTTACTCTTGCAAAAACTTTTCTGCGGCTTTTTCGTCTTTTTCAACAAAGATTTCTACGGCCTTTTTGGCATTTTCAAGGAGTGTTTTAGAATTTTCTCTTGCCATGTGTGAGGTTTTAATTTTTTCTACAATTTGCTTTTGAATCCTCAAATCAAGAATTGGAATCTGTAAATTCATAGCATCGCTTGGTTTTAAATGAGCAATAATTGCCCCACCAGCAACACGCTCAATTTGTAATTTACAAACAACAGAATTGAGGACTAAGGCTAAATATTCTGGTTCAATGTCTCCTTGCGGAATAAGACGTAAGAATGCCCCACTCAATACGACGTCTAAGTCTTCATCAACCACAAAAGAAATTCCTATTGTTCCATCTTTAGTAAACAAGACCTCGCCTTTTTTCGGTGAATAACTATTTTTGTATTTTTCAAAAAGTTCCGCAGAAATTTTTTTTTCTACATTTTCTATCCCATGTATCGATACATCAGAAACGCGCACAAAAGGCACTCCATCTTCAGCATAAGCATTACTTCCTGGTTCAATTCCTTTTAAATAGATAACTATTTTGCCAAGTTTTTTTGAAGCTGTTTTTTCTAACTTTTCAAATAATTCATCGTATTTTGGTTGAAAAAATTCTGCATCAGCACGTCCGTAGAGTTGTACTTCCTCGCTGTCTTTGATTGCGGTATTCTTTTCCGTTGGTTGCCAATCTTTCATCCCAAGTTCTGAAAGGAGTAAATCTTCTGCTTCTTGGTATAGTTTTTTGCTCGTTTCTCGCTCTCTGTGTGCTTCCTGCACTAATTTTGCAATGCGTTCCTGAAAAGGTTTTGAAGGAATGGAGACTAAAATATTTTGTATTAAACCTGTTGATATTGTTGGTTGAGCAACTACTTTCTGAGCTCTCAGCAACTGACTCTCTCCGTAAATTGTATTAAAGAAAATTGAGGAATATTCAGGTGATAATTTATTACCATCAGTCCTAACAGCGATTATATTAGGACTGATGGTAATTTTATAATCGAATTGTGGTACTAAACCACACGAAACAGCGCCAACACGTGCAAAGAAAATATCATTTTTATCATAAAATTTTAAATTCTTTCGAAGACAATCTTCTTCACTAATAAATGCATGATTTTCACCTTCTATAGTACCATTCCTTATATTAAATGGTCTTGTGACTAATACCCCACTATCCTTATAAGTATTATGTAAGATAGTGGATCCAAAAGGTCCACATCTTACCTCCTTTATGTATTGTTTGTAAGATTTTGAGTTTTTTGCTTTTAATTTTTCTTCAACATCTAAAAAACTCGGTCTAAAATACTCTGACTCAAACCTTAACTCTTTGTCTAATAAATTTGAATCCACCACCGAAACATCCAAATGTTTATCTTGGACTATTTGCTGCCAGTGTGGGATATTCTTTTGTGTGGTTGTTGTAGACATAACTAAATTCCAAAGTTTTTAATAATTTGATTGAAAGTAACTTCTATTTCTTTCTCTAAATCATCGATTTTATTAATATTATTTAAAGCATTTTTGGGATGAATGAGATTTCTAAATTTTTTCAGTTTTTTGAATTCTTGAAAGTTCATAATTTTTAAATCCATAATTTCAACAATCTCTAATAAATCTCCATACATTTTTCTTTCTAAAAATTTTTTCTTTACCCCCTTATCTCTTAAAAATTGATATAAAATTGCTTCACAAATCGCTCCAGCAAGAAAAGATGCTGAAACAAAATTTCCAGTATTAATATTTTTCTGATATTCTGCAAAATACTTTTTAATAATCACCTTAAACTCCGAACGAGCGGTTATATTTACAGAATCTAAAGACTGCCCTATCTTTTGTGGTTTTATAATAAACAAATCATCAAAAGCTCTTTTAGGTAAAAAAGCAATAATATTGCCAGTAACAAATAAAGAAAGATAATTTTGTATAACTTTTTGGCTAAAAAACCAAAGAATAAATTCTTGCGTATAATCTGGACTAATAATATCAAAAACAAAGAAACGGGCTTTATTTTCAATTTCTTCTTCAGCAATTTCAATTCTAAAATTGATCCCTTTATTTTTAAAAACAAGATCTCCTTCTTTTATTCTTTTGGGATATTTTATAGAGACAACATCAAGAAATTTTTCTTTTGAATCTTCACCTAAAAATTTGAAGTAATCAATTTCAATTTTTTTCTTTGTGATATTAAACTCTGGATCTAGATTATTTCCTATATTACGAGATTCTTTAATCGAAACATTTAAAGTGTGTTTTCTTGGAAGGTGTTCTCGGTGTTTTTTTTGTTGATTTTTTATGAGCATACTAAATGATTTTTGTCTGATTAGGATTATAGTTCTTATCTTTACTAATCCATTCCACCCTAAGTTTATCAATCCGATCCTCCCAGTCTCTTGTTGCTCTACCGTGAACATAGACCAAATGCTCACTAGATCTATCTTTCAAAAGTTCTAATACATTATCTTTTTGAGCATCCGTTTCTAAAATACATAATATTTTTTGCTTGCCTGTTTTTTCTTGCTCACGTCGTGACTGAAAAGAACAATGATATTTCTGGGCCATTCCAAAGAAATCTATAAATTTTCCAGTAATTGTAATTTCTTCAGAATTTTCTTCATTAAATTCTTCTTGTAGACGATCTTCTAGATTTCCTTCTATTTCATCTAATTTTTCAGGTACAAAAAATTGACTTTCATCAGATGAAATATTTGCCACAATATTCCTTGCTCTATCTTCTCCTAAATATCCTATTTCTAAATGAGCCCCTTTTTCAATTTCAACCAGGTTATTTAAGGCAGGATTTAATATTTTATAATTATTCCAAGTTTCTTCGGATATTTTAGTTGTTTCTTGGTTTGAATTCTCTACAACAACAAAAATTTGATTATCTTTTGAGATTTCTCTTTTTCTTTCTTTTAACTTTTTATTTCGTGCCAACTTTCTTAATGCGGCTTGTTCCCCTAATGTTCCAAAATATTTTTTTGTATATTCCGTTACACCAATCCTATCGAGAGCATATCCGCTTGCCATTAATAAAGCGGGAGCTGAACTAACAACATTATCAACAATTTCCAAAATAACATCAGTCGACCCATCCTGTACATCAGAAGCTTTAATACTGAACATCTCTTCTTTAGTTAATTGCAAAATTTCTTTTTGGTACTTTTTAGAGAACTTATCCAAAGCGTATAGTGTTTTTGCTAATTGTCCTATATCAACACTTCCTTTGAAATTATCACCCTTATACTTTAGATAACCGAATTGTTGATTTTGATTATTCATAATTTTATCCCTTTAAAAACTCAAATCCTTGCTCTTGTCCCCATTTCACAAAAGTCTTTGCAATATCAAAAAGGTCATTCTTGAGGTTTGTGGTTTCGCGACTGGTTTCGTCTTTGTAGACATAATCCCCTGAATTATTTTTGAATGGTACCTTTGAGGTTGCAAAGAAAATCGGATAATTGGTTTGTTTGGGGTTACTTTCACCCCACTTTTGCAAGAAAATAACTGATGTCTTGGTGCCAGTGTGCGGTTTGAAACTGTTCCCCTCGATACCGACCACCGCCAAAATACGCGCGTGTTCCATGATAAATTCACGGATATACTGTTCTGACGTGTTATTGAAAACACCTTGTGGCAAGACAATCGCGAGCCGACCACCATCACGTACAAAATTTAAATTACGCTCGATAAAGAGGAGATGGCGAGAAATTTTGCTAACATTCTTACCCTTCTTTTTACCGAGGAAATATTTGGCGAGTGTCGCTGGCTCTTTGACCTCGCCGGCAAAAGGCGGATTTGCCATGAGAACGTCAAAATCAAAATAGAGGAACTCTTTTTTGTTGCGTTCGTTCTCGGCATAATCAGAAAATTCCCTGAGGAGTTCTTCTTTTTCAAAATCAGATTTTGTGCTGGCCTCCCAATTTGCTGAATCGAGAGAGTTTTCTTTGTAAATGTGACTCTTTCCGTCTCCAGCAATCAACATCATTGCGCGAGCGATCTTTGAGGCTTTTTCGTCAAAATCGATACCATAGAGGTACTTTTGGGCGTAGTTGCTCATTTTTTTATCACTCCAGTTATGTTTGTTTTTTAGGAACTCCATCGTGTGGATGAGGAATCCTGCCGAACCACACGCGGTGTCGATGACTTTTTCTTTTTCATTTGGTTGGAGCATGGCTACGCACATATCGATCACGATACGTGGTGTAAAGTATTGCCCCTTTTTGCCCTTGGCGACATCGGGGATCAAATATTCAAACGCCTCATCAATGACCTGAAGGTTGGCACCGAGCAGGCGAAAATCCTGCAACGCCCCGACACAAACGTTGAGGTGTTCAGGTGAGAGTTTAATGACATCGCTTTTATCGAAAACTCCCTTCCAGCGATCTTTGGCTTCGTTGAAAAGTTTTTCAATGTCGGCTTTGGTTTTAGTTGCATCGCGAGATTTACGAAAATCGACATAATCTTTTTCTTCTTCTAAGATTTCTTTTTCATCATGGAGTTTGGCATAGATGAGTTTAAAAATTTCTTCAAAACTGTCAAAGCCAGAATTAGCGAGCACCAATTCTTCCATGTTTTGGATCACTTCTTTGAGCTGTTTTGGGCTTTCGAGGTCTTTGAGGGTTTTTCGTTTATTGAGCACGTCATCAACCGTCTCACCAAATTTTGGAATATCAGAGAGAGTATCAAAATCCTTTGGATACGGACGATAGACGATGACGATTGACTTTCCATTGAGTGCAACACCGAATGGTGCGCCTTCAGCGTTGAGATAGCTCTTGAGCTGGTCCACGTCGTTTTTTTGATTTGGTTCTTTGGCTTCGGCTATGAGGTGGGGTGTTTCGTTGTCTTCTTTGTAGATAATGATATCAGCACGCTTGACCTCACGACCAAATTTGACCGATTTTTCTATATCGATACGTTCGACGGGATATTTATATTTTTTAATAAGTTCATTGATATAGAGCTGGCGGACGATTTCTTCGGGCTGTCCTTTGCCATTTTTCTCGTTCCAGATCTGCTTTTTTTCTTTACCGCGAGAAAGACTCTCTAAAAAATATTTTCCCTCTTCTTCAAAGATTTTTGATTCGATAGCATCAATTTCGTCTCGCGAAAACATCGAGAGACTTTCGGCTGGATTTGAAAATAATTTTTGTAGAACTTGCATATGGTGATTTTAACACAAAAAACAACTCAATACCTATCTTAGTTCTTGCCCTACCGCCAAATTCCCCTATACTACACCACGAATATTGTTATAATCAAAAATCACGGTATACTAAAAAAGAATCTTAATTACACATGTCATGAAAAAAAGAATTTTATTACTCGCGGCCTTTCTATCACTTGTCCTTGCGTGCGGAGCATACGGGCAAGAATACGAGAACAAAGCAGACGTTTACCTCAATTTTAATGAGGAGATAAAAAAATGTCCCTACGAATCAATTGTCACTTTCAAAGATCCAAAGGAAGAAGGTATTCAATTTAACCT
>JAGQMO010000059.1 GCA_020428615.1 Patescibacteria group bacterium
GTCTGATACAAATCACCAAGCCCCATAGTCTGTCCTCCTGGGAGTTCTACGACATATTGATTTCCGTTACTGAGTAATAAACTGAGTGCACCTTGATCAAGGTCACCATTGATAATCATTTGTACAGCGTCACCGATCCCAATAATTCCGACATTCTCGCCAATGCTGTTTGCGATGGTTGATGCCGAACCAAATGCACTTGAGATAACCTCGTATTTTGTTCCTTTGAGAAAATCATCCCAGTTGTTGATAAAACCTGGACCTCCGTCTTGTCCACCGTTTGCCCACGTTAAGGTGTCTTGAACGAGTTTATCGAATACTTTGTCTGCAATTTTTCTCACCGCTGGTTTCAGAACTGTTTCGGCTATCTGTTGCCAAATTTGTTCTCCAAGTGAACCATAATTGACAACGGTGTTTCCAGGATCGGTAACGACATCTCCTACACCGAGAACAGCGTGTACTCGTTTTGGTTGATAGGTGTAAACACCTACAAGTATTACAACAATAAATGCAATGGTAAACGATTTCTTCATACCGAGAGTATACCATTCATCGTCATTCATAAACAATTGAGTTGCTTGAAAAAAACAATAACGCAGATATACTGGATGCTATCGTTATTCGTCTAACTAAAATATTGTTATGAATTTATGGCACGATGTTTCTCGAGGAGACAACATCCCTGAGGAGGTAAACTGTATTATTGAAACTCCAAAGGGTTCGGTAAACAAGTATGAAATAGACAAGGATTCAGGGCTTATTGCTCTCGATAGAGCTAATTACAACGGCTCATCTTTTCCATTTGATTATGGATTTATTCCACAAACATTATGGGAAGATAATGATGCGATTGATGTTGTGTTATTGAGCAATCATCCTGTACCACCAGGGATTATGGTCCGTATACGTCCAGTTGGAGTGTTGGAGATGATTGATACTGGAGAATCAGACTGGAAAATTATTGGAGTTCCTGTTGATGATAAGAAGTGGGATGATATTCAAAATATTTCTGATCTCAGCAAGCATGCTTTGAAACAATATGCCCATTTTTTTGAAAACTATAAAGAGTTAAAAAAAGAAAATGAAACCGGTTTTGTAAAAGTTCCTGGGTTTAAAGATAAAAATGCAGCATTTGAGGCAATTAATAAATCTGTTCAAATGTACGAAGAAAAATTCGGAAAAAACGCATAAAAGGCGTTTTTTCTTTACTTCACCCATTCCTTTGGTATAGTGAGGCGCATGAAAACAGAGGTAAAAAAATTAGAAAACGCAGAAGTAGAAATTACCGTTACACTGCCGAACAAAAAATTGGAAACCTATCGTGAGGCGACTGAAAAAGAGTTGTGCAAACATGTTGAGGTTGATGGTTTTCGCAAAGGAAATGTTCCGCGCGAAGTTGCTATGAAAGAAATCAGTGCCATGCATATACTCAATAGTATGGCAGAGCATGCAATCAGCGATGCGTATCTCGAGATACTTCAAAAAGAAAATATTCAAGCAATCGGACATCCGCAAATAACTATTACCAAAATCGCTGAAGGTTCTGACCTAGAGTTTAGAATTGTAACCGCAGTACTCCCGACTATTAAGCTTGGTAATTACAAAAAGATTGCAAAAGAAGAGAACACCAAAGATTATGCAGTTGATGTCGATGACAAAGAAGTTGAGGAAGCCGTACTGAATGTACGCAAAATGCGCGCTCAACAAGAATCTATGAAAAATATGAAAGAAGGCGATGAACCAATGTCATGGAATGATATCAATGATGAAGATTTGCCGGAATTGACTGACGAGTGGGTTACAACACTCGGTGCGTTTGAAAATATTGATGCGTTTACAAACAAAATCAAAGAGAATCTGAGAACAGAGAAAGAAGCAAAGAATAACGAAAAACGAAGAATCGCGATTATTGAAGCCATTATTGACTCTTCTCTTGTTGAGGTACCAAATATTATGGTTGAGTACGAAATTGATAAAATGATTCACGAATTTGAAGGCAATATTGCCATGACCGGTACCTCATTTGATGACTATTTACAATCAATCAATAAAACACGTGAAGATTATCGCAAAGAGTGGAGAGACCAAGCGTATAAACGTGCGCAAACTCAATTAATTTTAAATGAAATCGCCCGCAATGAAAAAATTGAGCCGTCTGATGATGTTATTGAAGAAGAAGTCAAAAAAATTATGGAACAATACAAGGACCAAAAAGGTATTGATGAAAATAACGTTCGCGCGTATGTAGCAACCGTGCTCACCCACCAAGAAGTTTTCAATTATTTAGAGAAACAAAAATAAATATCCGACTGGATATTTATTTTTTGTATATAAAAACCGCCTGATTATCATCCCCACAAAATCAAGGCGGTTTTTTCAACCATAAATTAAGAAAAACAACCTTTCTCATCATAAGGATATATTTTCTTACCGTATTTGTCAAAACCTTGTGAAGAACACTTTTTTATCTATACTGATGGTATGTTAATTCCAACAGTCATTGAAAAAACGCATGCAGGAGAACGAGCGTATGATATTTATTCACGATTACTCAAAGAGCGCATTATTTTTATTGGTGGTTCTATTACTATGGAACTTGCAAATAGCGTAGTTGCACAACTTCTTCACCTCGAACAAGAAGATGCTGAAAAAGATATCACGATTTACATCAATTCACCTGGTGGAATTGTTGATGCTGGTATGGCGATGATTGATACCATGCATTTTATTAAACCTGATGTAGCAACAGTGTGTGTTGGTGTTGCAGCTTCAATGGGAGCCATTATCCTCTCCCAAGGAGCCCGGGGCAAACGTTATGCGCTTCCCCACAGTCGCGTGATGATCCATCAACCACTTTCTGGCGTTGAGGGACAAGCATCCGACATCGTTATTACAGCGGAAGAGATTTTGAAAATGAAAAAAAATCTGATTGATATGATTGCGGTTGCAACCGGACAAAACAAAGATCAAGTCGAAAAAGATATGGATCGTGATTACTGGATGGATCCAACCCAAGCGAAAAAGTACGGAATTATTGACGGTATTATCACCAAACGAAAGTAGGCATTGCCTGCTTTTCGTTTTATGTTCCATATATTTTATGCGGTTGTGTCAATTCTTTTTGGTTGCAGGTTCTCTTAAAACCATTGTATAATAACAACCGTGAAAGCTTTTTGAGAACTCATGGTGCGAGTTCTTGGGTTTCAACATTATTAATTGATTAACGAGAATTATAGAAACTATGAAAAAACAAGATTTGGCAAACATGGTTTACGACATGGTGGGCGGAACCAAAACACAAGCAGAATCAGTAGTAAAAGGTATCTTTGATGCTATTGCAGGAGAAATGGCAAAAGGAGGAAGCGTTGATATTGCTGGGTTTGGTAAATTTGAAGGATCAATGCGAAATGCACGAACTGCTCGAAACCCTCGAACTGGGGAAATGGTAAATGTTCCTGCAAAGCGCGTACCAAAATTCAAAGCCGGAAAGGCATTGAAAGATCAGGTTGCTGGAATGTAAGCAAACAAAAAACACCTAAATGGTGTTTTTTGTTTGGATGCACAATGTGGCCTAGCTCGAGCCGTGAGGCATGAACGGCTATAGAGACCATGTTCGGATTAGCACACTGAAAATAAATAACCCTGTTACCTAACTTCGCCTATGTTCTCCTCAATGATTTCAAGGGCAGCCTCGTGAAGATGTGGAGCTGAGTGACTTCGGCACAAATCCTTTAGAACCGTTACGATGTATCCTCTATCAAATGCATCTCTTGCAAAAGTAAGAACACAGTTTTCAGTATCTATTCCAGCGATATCGATATTGGTAATTTCGTGTTCCTTCAGGTAGTTCTCTAGTTTTGGAGTTGTGAAAATTCCGTAGGTGTCTTTTTCAAATACAGGGTACTGGGCAGTGAGGTCAGAGAGTTCATCCATAAAGTCGTACTCGCGCCCATCCATGAAACCATACCACTCGAAGTTCTTTGCGAGGTAGCTGTCAGAGTGGTTCTTGTGTTGGGTGAAGAGAACAACGTCGTAGTTGTTGCTATTCTTTGCCACATAGTCTTTGATTCGAGAAGCGATGCCCTCAGTGTGCTTCGTTTCAAAACCTTTCTGTGGATCGATTATCACTAGTGCTTTTTTCATGTTATCCAGTATACCAAAACAAAAATATCGTAGATAGCTACTATTTTTTCATCAGTGCACGATGTGGGACTGTGTTCGAACAAATATATTGGAAAGTTATTAGGAATTACTTTCTCTTACCCCAATAGAATTATAGTATTCAAAGAATGTGTTTACCATTGGTTGATATATATTCAATTCCTTCAATTTTTCTTCAGATTGTTCGTTCGAAAAATTAACAGCAAACTCAACAATATCATCTGTTTTTGAATGTGAGTTTATTGCTTCATAGTTATTTTGTTTAGCATAACTCCATAAAGCTTTTGTTTTCAACCAATAGTCTTTAACATTTTCACTGATTTCTTGGAGTTTATTTTGTTGTTCTGCATCAAACCCACCTTTTAGTGCTGGCATACTAAAGAAATGGATAAGTTCGTGAATGGCGACTTCTTCTGTCATATTTTCAGGGTTTATTCTTACACCTTTGATTTCAATACCTTCTTGTAAATTATCTCCAATTGAATTGACACCATACGCACCAAGAGAATTATCAAGTGTTGCTGGTGTTATTGCCAGTAAATCTTTCCTTTCTAGAAGTTTTTGGGCTATATCAGAAAGACGTCCATTGTTTTTTACTATGGATGATAGAAGGTTTTCATAGTTAAGTTTTTTACTTTCTTGCCTTGAAAATGGATTCTCTAAACTCATACTCAAATTATATCATTTTTACCAAGGTTCGATTTACCCCATATTTCCCTTAACATGTATTAGAAAAACCCCTACAAGATAAGGATTTTTTCTGGTGTGCACGATGTGGGACTGTGTTCGGATAGATATACTGAATCTAAGTTAACGTTTTCTCAATATCCTCATCAATCAGATATACATCTCCATCTTTAAATGTTTTATGGGGTATATTGTTTTTAACTACGTATTCATATTCTTTCTCAACAAGTTCAGATTCTTCGTGGTCAGAACGAAAGTGAACAATAGGGTAAAAATCAATCAGTCCGATGCCTTCCCAAATCTCACCAGTCTCGTATCCTTCCGCAGTAGCATCTTTATCGTCGACCAACTCTATTCCGTGAAGTGAAGTCGTAAGTACACAGAATGCAGCACTGTATCCTGCGTAAACTAGCTTACCCGTCTTTACCTGTTTTTCTATCACCGTATCAAATCCACTTTGCTTAAATGCTTTTGCAAGAATAAATACGTTACCGCCACTGAACCAAACAGCGTCATATTCTTTCATTTTTTCAGCCAAGCTGTTGTTATGAAAATAGTCTCTTAAATCAAGCTCTTCAGCTGAAAATCCTAAGTTTCTCATATCTTCAATCTCACGCTTTAAGAATTCGTTGTTACGAACTTCTGGGTCAAGAAAATCAAGTGCGTTTACACTGACGGCAACTCTTGGATTTTCTTTGTTTATGAGCTTTTTGAGTTCGTTAGGATGATTACCTAGACGATATGATGAGAGATAGAGTTTCATATTCTCAGTATATCAAAAACCAGCCGAAGCTGGTTTTTGAAAATCGTCAATGCGGAATCGAACTCTTTTTCGAGCTGA
>JAGQMO010000060.1 GCA_020428615.1 Patescibacteria group bacterium
ATTGCAATACGACGCTGCCACATATCTTTTGAAACGACGAGTTTGTCTAATATCGGACGCTCCTTTGGGTTATCTAATACATACTGACCGATAATATATGGTGCCGAGACGTCAACAAGATCCCAATTATTGATCTGGTTTTTATGTTTTAGATAGAATTCAACGACAGCCTTCCGATCTTGTTTGCTTCCCTCTTTATAACGATTCACGAGAATGATTAGTGCACACGCCCGATCTTCGTGAATATCCGAATACAGCGTCTCTTTAATCTCATTATATGTCGCGTCTAAAAAATCAGCTGCGACGCTACGTAAATCAGGCATCGACACTCCGATAAAGGTATCGTGTGCAGAATATTGCCCTTCACCCATTTTGAAAAATCGCTCATTTGCAGTCTTACGTTTTTCTGATGCGTGTTTTCTAAGGGCTTGTTGAATAGAGTTCATAATTATTTTGATTTAAGGTAACAATTCCAATAATTTCGTTTATAGGACTGTGCTCCCCATCGTTGGTATCCTGTCTTTCGTTCCATACGCACCACATCGAGATATTCTCCGTATAAAACCTTAAAATCAGGTCCTGAAAAAACACGCTCAATCACATCAAGCTGTGGGTGGTGGTACGTATCGTACTCACCTCCTGGAAATTCTTTTATCATTGTTTGTGCGTTCTTGTCCCCTTCTTTTGCAAGTGTACGCACGTACATGTACCCGCCATGCTTGAGCACTCGCGCGCATTCCCTCAAGTACATTTCCCGTTCTCGGTCATTGAGAGCATTTGATGAGGTAACATCGAGAATGAGATCAACGGAGGCATTCGGTAATGGAAATGGATCGCTAATATTTCGTTCTTCAAAATCTATCAATGTATGTCGATGTATGGCACATGCTTTCTCGATGGCATCATGTGAAAAATCCCATCCGTACACGCGTGCACCGTAGGTGTCTGCCATATAGAAACTATTCCTACCCACTCCGCATCCGAGGTCGAGCACGGTAATTCCTGAATAGAGGTCGAGGTGTTTATTTCGTTTTACCCATTTAATGAACCGCAAAAAATCTTTTTGTGGTTTATGAGATTGGGTGATGAGTTTCGGTTTCTTGTACTCATCATCCCACGCTTGCCGATTCGACATCAGTCGATTTTCTCAGCCAAACGTTCCTTGAGCTGGTCAATCGAGCGGTCAATTTGTTCGAGCTTATGCTCGAGGGTGCGGTTAATGTCTTGCAACACCTCAATGAGGCGTTCTGTTTCTCTGTCATTCATAACACGTTCATTATATCAAAAAATAAAACCCTATAGGGTTTTATTGTAATGCTCTGATCTTGTGATAGCTTCGATATGAAATCACCAAAATAATCATAAAGGCAACTGGCATGAGGAGCATAAGCCCGAAACCGTCCACCACCCACACACTAACGAGTGCGGCAATGAAATCGATTCCAAAACCAACGTACGCCCACTCTTTGATACGTGGCGAAACTTGAGGAATAACGAGCGCGAGCGAACCTAGCACCTTGAATACCGTCAAGAGTGAAATGAAATAGAGCGGATACCCGAGATGAATAAACGAATTCACTGACATTTCGCTGTGAGACGTCAGCGCGGGCAGAACTCCTTCAAAGAGAAAGATAATAATTGTGGTAATCCAAAAAATTGTTTTTGTTGTTTTCATACAAATGTATTATATATCAAACTAAATATTATGCTTCCGAAGGAGGCATCTTTGGCATTTGATGCATTCCGAGCATATTCCCCTCGGTATCGTTAAAACAGGCGATCCATCCCATACCCGGCGCGATTTCGGTCTTTGGCATACATACCTGGCCACCGTTTGTGACGACCGCCTCGAGAGCCGCGTCAATATCATCTACATTGAGATAACTCATCATTGGCTGACCGGGTTGTATTCGCTTCATGAGGCCTCCATTGATCTCGCCTGGATTTTTTGGCATCATATCGTCCCCAACAGGAGTCGTCATCACGCCGTAGTATGGTTCCCCGCCAGTTGAACTATCTTGTGGCATATCGAATTTGTTAAACGTCCAACCGAACGTTGTGTTGTAAAAGTCTTTGGCTCGCTCAACATCGTCTGCAGGAATTTCAAAGTGAACCATTGCATTGTTCGTCATTTTTTTCATATGAATGTGATGTAATTAGTGGTAATAGCTGTATTGTAGCACAGCTTTTCAAGAGCTATACTCAAACCATACATGCACCTGGACGAACGAGAATTTTATACAATTTTTATCGAGGCAAAGACACGTTATCGAAAGCTCAACAACACGGAAATCGTATTAACATTCAAAAATGGTTGGTTTTTCACCATGCGCGCAGTTCCTGTACTGTCTTCAATGTTTCAAAGCAAGAGAACCTACCTCGTACAAGTAAACCAAAAGAAGCAAAAGAATATCCTTTCTCAACTCTCCCATGATGATGTTTTTGCATGGTTTGGTCACGAGTTGGCGCACATAGTCGATTATGAAAACATGTCTCAATGTAAGTTATTGCTATTTTTTCCAAGATATATTTTTGATTGGAAATTTAGATCAATCGTTGAAAAACGAGCCAATGTGGTTGCGTGCGATCACGGCTTTGCACGAGAATTATTTGCAATTTGGAAGAAGTTCCTTGAAATGGATAACATCAATCAATGGTATAAACAATACATCATTAACAACTATCGCCCTGATTGGGACAACATTCGAGACAAAGCGTTGGCTCAAGGAGTAACAAGGGAGATTTATGAGAGTTTTAAATAAAAAATTAAAGCATATTCAGATTATTGACAATATAATAAAAAATGATATTGTATAAACAAACCAATACGTTTCACCTTTAAAACTCTCAGTCATGAATAACACACGTAACTTTATCGAATGGAATCGGGGATTCAAAACGATCAAACGACACTTCCCTATTGTCATTAAACCGATACTAGCAGGTGCAGTTGCCATGCTCACGTGGCGGTTCGTTATACTCCCGCTTGAACTGTATTTTGAAGATCCTTTCGAACCAATTCTGTTCATTGTATTACCCTTTGCAGGATTTATATACGTCATTTTTGCCAGCATTGCGGTACAATCCGTATTTGACCAGTACAAAGAAGTATCAAAAGCGGTTGTCAAAAAAAACATAGAAGGTTTTTTGCCATACCGTGATGAACAACTACCTATTATGATCCATATTCTATTGGTGGCACCATCAATCGTGATCGTATTTTTCACGCTTGCATTTAACTACCACGAAAACATTCCGCTCGGTATGGCAACAAATTTCTCTATTGTCTTTGTCCTCGCTATGGTGTGGGTTATTGCAACCGAACTGGATGATTTCAAGAAAAGCATTTGGTTCAAAGAAAAAATACCACAAGAATGGTATGACATGAACATCGAAGAATATTTTCAAAAATCAAAAGAATAGCAAACAACGTCATATAAAAAATCTCTCAGTATACAGCTGAGGGGTTTTTTAACGGTGCGGACAACCGGGCCAGCAACATGGGCGGCGCTTCCCTTCGGTAAGTTCTTCAATGGTGCGTTTGATTCTGCGTGCTCTGGTTTCGGGTTTCTTGGCGGATGTCACCCAACAGATGAATTCGTTCCGTCCTAATTCGGTCAGCCCATTCCAAAGATTAGCCAGCTGTTCTGATTTTCGAAGAGACTGACTTAAATCATGAGGTAAAGTATGGGCGGCACCGCCTAATAGTCTGGCCATATTACAAAACTCACCGCTTTAGGTACTTACCGGCAAGACTCAACGCAAAGGAAGGCAGGATAATAAACACCGTTGTAAAGAGGAGTCGGATTAATACTTCGTCCAATCGTGTGTCCGGGGTATCTGGTCCTGAAGAGGTTAATACAATACCAATACCAATGATTCCAAAGGCAATTGATGAGTAGATAAAAATACGTGTGGCTATTTTTTGCATGGTTGTATCATACCACATGTTTTAGCTGTTTGGTTATCACTTTGAATCTTTCTGTAAAAGTTCGTCTTTGTACTTGGTGTCTTTTGTTTGAAAATAGCGAAGTATCGTTGAAATCACAGTATCTCCGGCTACTCTACCAACACGTTTTGATTCCTTTTTCGTTATTTCATCAGCTACTCCAAGCAGATGAAGTGACCCTTCGCCATATACTTCGTCAATAACTCGTAGATGCATCATCTCACCTGTAAAATGTCCTTTCTTGAAATCATTCCATACTGCCTCTTCTGGAACACCTTTATATTCTGCAATATCTTTTGTTAAAACTTGTATTAACTCAACATTAGAACCATATGCTCCTTGAGCTCTACCTCTTCTCTCTTTTTCAGTATTGCTAAAGTTTAATTGCTTGGTTATTTCTGCGTCTTCTTTATCTAATAATTCTTTTGTTAAGCGTTGCACAACACCCTCATTAAACATACGTAATTTACTCGTAGTTGTTTTTCCAAACATATCTATAATATGATAGCCTGTTTGGTGCGCTCTGAGAAATCTGTTATCTTCCACAAAGCCAGCTTTGTATTTTAAATGAGAATACGCATGTATGGTTTCATGAAGTAATTTTTCAAAACCTTGATATCGTCTAGAATAAGTTCCTTCTTTGCCTAAAAAATTTGAAATCCTATCCTTAACTCTGTCAACTTTGTTTTTATCATGGATATTCTCAACGTGAACTGACTGATCAAAGGGTCTAAAATGGTTCTTATTATGAGGAGACCCTTCGGCATGGGGATCATAAAAATGAAATGAATCTTCAGAAGGCTCTTGTGTTGGCTCGATACCCAACCTATCTAACTCTCGAGATATAACAAATTTGGCTGTGCGTATCATTTCATTGAGGTGTTCTTTTCTTTCAACTTCACCCTTTACAAGCGACTGACCTTTTTCAATTCTTCTGTTGATTAACTGCTCGCCGCTCTCAGTTATTTTTTTATTCAAGTCTTTTCCAACAATGATATGCTGATCGGGTGGTTTTTCCATACAATCCGATTATACAAAAAATCATCTCATCAGGAAATTCTTACTACCTAGGGGTAAAGTGCTCCCCGGGTAGGATTCGGTCACCACGATGGCTCACGACTAGAATCAAAGATTCGTCTTAGAGCTCATCGTCTCGACCCCG
>JAGQMO010000061.1 GCA_020428615.1 Patescibacteria group bacterium
TCAGCATCTTTTTTGGTTTCAAAGGTTGCAAATCGACTTCCAACTGTTGGCATTTTATCAAAACCAACTAATTGTATTGGAGAAGAAAAATGCGCATCTTCAATATTTTGCCCAGAAAAATCACGTAACATTCTCGTTGGTGTAATACTATCTTCAACTACAACAAACTGTCCTTTTTTCAAGGCACCATTTTTAATCACGAGGGTAGCTGATATACCTTCTTTTGGGTCTCGATGGGATTCAACCACATATCCCGTTGCAAGTTTATTCAGATCGCCTGTCATTTCTTGCATATCTGCCAAAAGAATAAGCGACTCTAAGAGATCATCGACACCTGTTCCTGCTTTTGCTGAAATTAAATTACATGGGATATCTCCCCCGTAGCCCTCGACATATACACCTTCTTCAAGGAGGTCAGTTTTTACCTTGTCAGGATTTGCTGCAGGGCGATCGATTTTATTGATGGCAACTAAAAATGGGATATCGTTTTTCTTAATAACCTCAATGGCGTGTTTTGTTTGTGTTTTCACACTATCTTCTGCGGAAACAATGAGTATTGCGATATCCGCAATACTACCGCCACGGTGTCGCATATTATCAAATGCCGCGTGACCAGGAGTATCCAAAAAAGTAATCCGTTTCCCATCATCGAATGTTACCTCGTATGTTCCGATATGTTGCGTGATACCGCCTGCTTCACCTTCAACGACATTACTTTTTCGAATGTAATCAAGGAGGCTTGATTTACCATGATCAACGTGTCCCATAATCGCTACGACAGGGGATCGTTCAATTGTTTTTTCTTTCATCATAATAATTAATTTCCTCGTGATTGATCGATTGCAGCACGTTCTTCTTGGCTCAAGGTATATTCGGAGTTTCCATTGATAATTGGTTTTGCAAATACATTAACTCGTTCTCGTGCGTACAACGATGAAATAACAACACCGTTTTGTTCCTTGTCGGTTAGTGCTACTACAAAACTTTGACTCCCTCCCGTTTCCTTAAAAGGGTTGAAACGTATAACCCCGATATTTTGAATGTTTCGCAATGCATCATGTTTCAGATCGGCAATGGCCTCCTCATGATGTCTGAGTTGTTTCCCAAGAGAATGTATGAGCTCATTATTCTCTTTGATAATCTCTTCAAGGTGTGCACCGCGTTTTCCACGAGTCAGCTTGTGTATACGAATCGTAAGCATGGTAAGAAAAAGAGCGATTCCAATAACAATGAGAGCAAGTATGAGGTTGATGATCATGGCCGTATTCATATAAGGCATACTAGCTCAAGATGGCTTTATTTTCAATACAAAATCATTTACAATCCGCCTATGTTTGTACGCAAACAAAAACGAAGATATTTTGACCACTCCTCAGGAACACCGATTGATCCACAGGTGTTTCGTGCCATGCAACCGTACTATAGAGATATATTTTATAATCCAGGAGCTATCTATAGGGAAGGCGTGCAGGTGCGAGAGGTAGTGAATCAAGCTCGAAGAGATATTGCCAATATTCTTTCAGCTCAACCCGAAGAAATTATTTTTGTTGATGGTGGTACGGAAGCAAATAACCTTGCTATTCTTGGTACTGTGCGTGTGTGGCAAAAAGAGCACCCCGATAGTATTCCGCATATTATCACCACATGTATTGAACATGTCTCAGTGCTCGAGACTTGTCGTAACCTCGAACGAGAAGGTGTCCGTGTCGATTATCTTGGTGTAAATGAATACGGATCTATCAATATTTCAGAATTGAAACAAACCATATCCGAGCACACTGTTCTCGTTTCCATTGGGTATGTGAATGGGGAAATTGGTACCATTCAAAATATAAGAGAAGTTACAAAAACAATTCGACACTATCGAAAACACCATCAGTCATTGTATCCGTATGTCCACACTGATGCGGTACAAGCCGTTAATTATGTTGATGAGATAGGTGTTCCGCAGTTGGGAATAGATCTCATGACACTCAGCGGAGCAAAAATATATGGTCCGAAAAAAATCGCGGTGCTTTTCGTGAAAAAGGGATTAAGTATTGAACCGATTCTTTTTGGCGGAGGGCAAGAGTCTGGCCTTCGTTCGGGAACTGAAAACGTTCCCGCTATTGTTGGAATGGCATGTTCGCTCAATCTTGCGCGTACCTACCAAGACCAAGAAGCACAACGTCTCAAACTGCTTCAGGAATATTTGATCGGCGAATTGAAAAAGAATTTTTCTGTAATTATCAATGCCGAGCACGCTGAAAAAATTCCAAACATCGTCAATGTGACTTTTCCGCACCTCTCTCATGAAGAGATTGTCATTCGACTTGATGCCGTTGGTATCCTCTGTAGCATGAAATCAGCTTGTAAATCAGGTGAAGAAGGAGATTCGCATGTTATTCAAGCGCTCAGGCAGGGCGCGGAATATACCGGATCCATTCGATTCTCATTTGGTCGCCAGACTCAAAAACAAGATATCGATTACCTCCTTGATGCTCTCAAGACCATTATTCGTGGTATGTATCAAACTAAAGAACTCTTAATTTGAGTTCTTTGTTTGTAAACGTATACTGAGTATATGAAATATCTTGGAGGTACCATTGTGCTCATTATAATTATTTGTATCACGTGGTTTGGATATCACGAGTATCAAACGACAAAAAACCACGTGGCTGATTTACATGAACAGTTAGCACAAACTCAACATGACCTTAAAGAAAATGAAGCTCTCCAAACAAACCTGCAAACCCTTGAGCTCAAGCTTGCTCAACAAACAGATCAAGAAAAAATTTATACCATTTTTGCAATAGGCGACATTATGCTTGATCGAGGTGTTGAAACAAAAATAAAAAATCTAGGACAAGATTATTCATTTTCATTTGATCTTATAAAAGAAGATTTAACTACGGCTGATATCGTGTTTGCTAACCTTGAGGGATCGGTGAGTGATATTGGAGTTGATACTGGCAAGGAATATTCGTTTCGTTTTGAGCCCATTGTTGTTGAAGCGCTCAGTGATTCAGGTATTGATGTTGTGTCCCTAGCAAATAATCACATACTCGACTGGGGGAGAGATGCATTATGCGACACAACAAAAAATCTTGATCGCGTTGGTATTTATTATGTTGGTGCTGGATGTAATAACGACCAAGCAGAAGCCCCATACATTGTAACGTTAGGTGATACTCGGGTTGCATTTCTTGCCTATACAGAATTTTACATAGGTGCGCATGCCACATCTGATCGTCCCGGACTCAGTGAATACAATATGGAAAAAATATCCAATCGTATTCACACATTAAAAGAACAGTCTGAGGTTGATCTTGTATTTGTTTCCATGCATTGGGGTGAAGAGTATAAAAACAGAGCAACATTGAATCAGGTTGTTCTTGGTCGAGCATTGGTTGATGCAGGAGCTGATGTGGTGATCGGACACCACCCACATGTTGACCAAGAGATTGAACGATACGACAATGGCTGGATTATTTATTCTCTGGGGAACTTTGTATTCGATCAATCATGGTCGGAAGAAACCATGCAGGGTCTTTTGGCTGAAATTCAAATTCAACACAAACACGTCTACGACATTGTACCAAAAATGGTACAACTCAATAGCAACTACCAACCGTATTTAGTACAATGAAATTATGAGCTCCTTAAAAAAAGCCATGTTGATATATCCAATTCGTAACAATCAGATTCTTCTTGGATTAAAACAGAAAAAAGTTGCTGCAGGTAAACGATCGGGGTACGGAGGAAAACAGGAAGGCCAAGACGCATCAATGGCTGATACAGCCATTCGCGAATTATTTGAGGAAACCGGAGAAGGAATACGGGCTAACAAAAAAGATTTATTACCTCAGGCGATTATCGATTTTACTCTAATAAATTCAGAGGGAAATGATTTCTCGATGAGGGTCTTTATTTAACTATTAGAAAAGTTTTCTGGTGATTTTCATGATACTGAAGAAATGC
>JAGQMO010000062.1 GCA_020428615.1 Patescibacteria group bacterium
GGAACTCAGTTGACCCTCCGAACCTTCCACGCGGGAGGAGTAACGGGACTTGATATCACGACTGGTCTTCCTCGTATTGAAGAGATTTTTGAAAAGCGTTCAAATATTAAATCTCCTGCATTGATCTCAAAGACCGATGGTGTTGTTGCTGATGTTCATGTGCGAGACAATGTGAAATACATTGAAGTACTCTCTGATACTGAGGTAACCGTCAACAAAAAGAAAACAAAATCAATCGAATATGAGGTTGACCGGAGGAGAACACCGATTGTCAAAAAAGGCGATCGTGTTGCAAAAGGTGATCTTTTGACTGATGGTTCTGCTATTATTGACGATCTCTTTGATATTGCCGGTGCAGAACGAACTCAAGAGTACATCGTTTCTGAGGTTGCAAAAGTGTATGAATTGAACTCAGCTCCAGTATCTAAAAAACACATTGAAATCATTGCGCGACTCATGTTCTCTCGCCGCATCATTACCCATCCAGGAGACACAAAATTCTCAACAGGGGATATTGTCGAACATATTGATCTCGTTCGTGAAAACGAGTTGATTGAATCACAAGGCAAACTGCCAGCAAAAGCAAAAACAGTTGTACGTGGTATTTCAGAAGTTGCTCTGTCAACAAAGTCATGGCTCTCGTCCGCATCATTCCAGCATACGACTCGCATTCTTGTATCTGCCGCTGCAGCTGCCGAGAATGATGAGTTGCGTGGTTTGAAAGAAAACGTGATTGTTGGAAATCTGATTCCTGCAGGAACCGGATTGAGACATGATTTCATTGATTTTGAAAACATGCCTGCAGTACAACGAGAGGAAGAACTTGAATCTCTTGAGGCGGAACTCGGCGAAGACGTTTACACCGCTTAATTTTTAATTCGCCATCACTACCTATCATGAAAACCACCGATCTCATCAAAGATAAATTAAATATCCTCGATGTGGTGAGTTCATATGTAAAGCTTGAGAAAGCAGGAAAGACATACAAAGGAAAATCACCCTTTACCAATGAAAAAACACCATCATTTTTCGTTTCCCCAGAGAAAGGTTTTTTCTACTGTTTTTCCAGTGCAAAGGGTGGCGATATTTTTACCTTTATTCAAGAAATTGAACGTGTTGATTTTAAAGACGCACTTAAAATTCTTGCGGAACGCGCAGGTATTGATCTGAAAAACTATGCGTTTGAAGATGGTGATCAACAAAAACAACAATATAGGATTCTTGATGATGCTTCGAAATGGTACGAAGTTCATCTGCGTAAAAACAAAGAAGTTGTGGAATATCTAACAGGACGCGGTCTCACTAAAGATACCATTACTCAATTTCGTCTCGGTTTTGCACTCGCCGAATGGCGAGATATCTATCGTTATCTACAATCCCGTAAATATTCTGATGCTGACATTGAATCGGTGGGTCTGATTATTAAAAAAGACGGAAGCGGTTATTATGATCGATTCCGTTCGAGAATCATATTTCCGCTTTTTGATACGCAAGGACGTATCATTGGATTTACTGGCAGAATTTTTGGTAACGAAGACACAAAAGGAGCAAAGTACGTGAACAGTCCCGAGAGCGAGTTGTTTGATAAATCAGCAGTCCTCTATGGCTACCATACTGCCAAGACTGCTATGGCCAGAGCTGGAAATTGTATTTTAGTTGAAGGACAGTTTGATGTGCTGTTGGCTCAACAGACCGGCTACACGAATACGGTGGCAATTTCAGGAACCGGATTAACTGACAGACATGTAGGAATGATTAAACGTTTCACTGACACTATTCTCTTGGCACTTGATAGCGATTCAGCAGGCATCAAAGCAACACGAAGAAGCGTTGTAACCGCCTACAAGCACGGTATGCGCGTGAAAGTTATTGCCATGCCGGACGGTATGGATCCAGCTGACACCATTCTTCATAGTCGTGATCATTGGGATGTTTGCGTGAAAGATGCTAAAGAGTACATTGATTATCGTTTGGAAATTATGGGTAAACAATCTCTCGAATTTTCTGAAAAGCATCACCTGGTAACATCTGATCTCTTCCCATTCGTACATCACACCAAGAGTGCTGTTGTGCAGGATCGCATACTTCAAAAACTTGCACTCTTCCTTGGAGTCAGTATTGAATCGGTACGAGAAGATTTTGCATCTGCATCGTTTGAATCCGAAGATCGCATCGATACTGCCCGTGATCGTGAAGTCAGCAACAACAATACGAATACAGTTCAGGGGCTGACCCCGCAGGAAGAAATACTCTTGATGTATCTCTTTTGTAAAGAAAAGGGTTATGTACAACAATTTACCAACCTTCATGAAATACAAGATGTATATGAGAGTACATTTACCAGTAAGATTGATGATGATATTGGAAACATTGATGAGATGACCCGGAATATACAATTATTCGTACTCGAAGATCGTTATAAACACACCCCAGAATCTTCATTTGAAAAGATTGTACATACTGCCATTGTTGAAGAACGTATTCGTTCTCTGGATCGTGAAACTGAAGCGTTATTAGCAAAAATTCGCCAAGCTGAATTAAACGGTCAGACAAACGAGTTGTCTGAATTGAGCGCTCAACAACAAACGTTATTACTCGAAAAAAATAAACTTATGGATAGCATTCATACCTAACGCATATGCCGAAGAAAAAGGAAACTAAAAAAACCACAGCGACTAAAAAGAAAAAAACAACCGTCAAGAAAAAGACGACTATAGCAAAGAAAAAACCAGCTGTGAAAAAAACATCACAACGAAAATCAAAACCTGTTGCTACAAAGAAAACAACCAAAGCAACGAAGAAGAAAGCAAGCAGTACCAAAAATATTGTGGCTACACATATTCAAGAACAGCGTGAAGCAGAACAACGTGATGCATTGGCGCAAGAGCTCATTGAAAAAGGAAAGAAACGCCGGTTTTTAACGTATGCTGAAATTCTCAAAGTCTTCCCAGATATTGAGGATGACATTCTTTTCCTCGATGAACTCTATGCGCGTCTTGCTGATGCTGAGGTAGAGGTGGTTGAAGGTGGAACTCAGGCAGGCGGTGGTGGATTGCTTGATATTCATATGACAGATGATGATCTTCTTGAAAAAGACTTTTCGACCAAACGGCAACCCGAAACGAAAGACTCAATTCAAATGTACCTGCGAGAAATCGGGAAGTATCCGCTCATCAAAGCGGCCGAAGAGGTTTCGCTCGCCAAACGTATTGAAGCGGGGGATGATGAAGCCAAAAATCTCCTCGCTAAAGCAAACTTACGATTGGTGGTGTCGCTCGCAAAAAAATATGTAGGACGAAGTCCTGATTTGACGCTCCTTGATTTGATTCAAGAGGGCAACATCGGGTTGTTCAAGGCGGTTGAGAAATTTGATTGGACACGCGGTTACAAATTCTCAACCTATGCAACCTGGTGGATTCGGCAATCAATTACCCGAGCTCTGGCCGACCAATCACGCACAATTCGAATTCCGGTTCACATGGTAGAAACGATTTCAAAGTACAAACAGGTCTTCAAACGTATGAGTCAGGATCTCGGTCGTGAACCAACCCCCGAAGAAATTGCAAAAGAAATGGAACTTGATGTCGATAAAATCCACATGATTGGCAAGATTAACCAAACGACCATGTCACTCGAAGAGCCAATTGGTTCTGACGGGGAAGAGAAGTCAACACGTGGGGAATTTATTGCTGACGAGACCATCGCTCCTCCTGATCGCGACTCGGCGAAGTCAATTCTAAAGGACCAGCTCGAAGAAATTCTTGATGAATTGACTGATAAAGAGCGGACAATTATTGAACTTCGTTACGGGCTTGTTGACGGAATCTCACATACGCTCGAAGAGGTAGGAAGAAAATTTGATGTCACACGCGAACGTATTCGTCAGATTGAGGCGAAGGTGCACGAGAAGATTCGGGTTAATGAGAAGATCAAAAAACTCCAGGATTATTAGCAAAAATTATTATATTGGCGAATATTTTTGTCGCCTTCAGAAAAAGAGCGCTCACGGTAC
>JAGQMO010000006.1 GCA_020428615.1 Patescibacteria group bacterium
ATGACCACACAAGAAATTGCAAATAAATTAGTAGATATGTTCAACGCGGGGGAGATGGAGAAACCGTATGAGGAATTGTACAATCAGGATATTATTAGTATTGAACACGAAGGGAACGATGACATGTCACGGTGTGAAGGAATGGCACAGGTGATGAAAAAAAGTGAATGGTGGCACGAGAATTTCGAGGTGCATAGCGCCAGTATGTCGCAACCGGTTGTTGCTGACGATTATTTTTCAGTATCGATTACGATGGATACCACCCACAAGCCATCAGGCAAACGAGAGCAAATGACCGAACTCGCCGTATATAAAGTGCAGGGTGGAAAAATTGTGTATGAAGAATTCTTCTATGCAATGCCAGACGCTCAGTAATACCGCTTACGGGCGTTTTTTGCTATAATAACCCTATGAATTATTGGAGAGAAATTAGAAAGAAAAATTGGATTGATTGGATTAAGATTATTGTTGCTATTGACGTTGCGGGGGTTGGAATCGGGCTGATTCTCGATTTTAATCTCCACGTGTTTGCGTACATGTTCGGATTCATTACACGCATTGCGTTCGGTGTCCTCTACGTATTTGTGGCAGTACTCATTTTTAAACGGGTGTTTCCTCAGAAACTTGCGAAAGAAGAAAATGAAGAAGCTGAACGCATGGATAAAGATATTACCGAAACCACGAATGTTGTGAAAAAAGCTTTTCGGAGGGTCGTGGCTAAAACAAACGAGCTCACTGAGAAAACCAATGACACCATTGACGCGGTGATCGACAGAGGGGAGGAATTTATTGGCAAGCGAAAGGCCGAGGCAAAAGAAGAGGTACAAAAACTCATCAACGAATAGTTGGTGTTTTCATTTGAAAAAAAGTGTTTCTCGGGTAGGATACAGGTATCTATGGAGTATATTTTGTATGTGTTTCTATTCCTGACCTTATATTTTCAAATCTTTTTGTTGGTGAGTTTTTTTGAAAAAAAGAAGGGTGTACGGAAAACAGAACCATCAGCAATTACATATCTTACAACGACTATCATTGTTCCTTGCTACAATGAGGAATCAACAGTTACTCGCACGGTTAACTCTCTTTTAGAATTAGAGTATCCGAAAGACAAACTCACTATTATCATTGTTGATGACGGTTCGACTGATACTACGTGGAGGGTATTACAACAGTACAAAGACATCCCGCGTGTTCGTTTGTTACAAAAAAACAACGAAGGATCAAAATTTTCCGCTTTGAATTTTGCGTTACAACACGTTGGTACAGAACTCGTTGGTGTATTGGATTCTGATTCATGGGTAAAAGCTGATGCGTTGAAAAACTACATGGAATTTTTTGACGATGAATCGGTTATGGCAACCATTCCTTCTATGGTTATTGCGGAACCTGATTCAACTCTGCGTCATGCACAAAAAGCCGAATATGATATTGGACTCTTCGCGCGAAAGAGTTTTGCAAAACTCAACGCTATTTACATTACCCCGGGTCCATTTTCAGTGTTTAGAAAATACGTATTTGATACGTTGGGTCCATACCAAGAAGCACACCACACAGAGGATGCTGAAATTGCACTACGCATGCAAAAACACGGATATAAAATCGCCTACAGTGAAAAATCAGTTGTGTATACGGTCGGACCAAAACATTTGAAACCGCTCATTAAACAACGCGTTCGTTGGATTTATGGTTTTTTGCGGAATATGTTCGACTACCGAGAGTTGCTTTTTAAGAAAAAGTACCGTTCGCTCGGTCTCCTTGTATTACCGCTCGGAATTTTTCGTATTTTCATTACGGTTGTGTTGTTCCCGCTCTCTATGTGGCTCTTGTTTTTACCACTCTGGCGTTGGTATGAGAAGTTGTCATTGGTCGGTTTCAATCCGACATGGTCATGGAATATTGATTGGTTTTTTGTAAATGTCACTCAGCTTCAAATTTTTGCCTTGATTGGAGTTATTTTTTCAATCATGACTGTTTGGATGGGACGAGAACTCATTGGAGATCGGCGAAAATTCACTATTGATATTTTTTACATGTTTTTTATGTATACCTTCATTGCTCCTCTGTGGTTAATCAAATCTTCGTACAATGCGGTGATTGCTCGTAAAGAAAACTGGCGATAATCAATGGTTTGTCTTTTTCTCAAAGCGAGATAGAATACAACCCATGAATAACGATTATAAAAAATATCTTATTGTTCTCCTGATTACTGCTGGAATTTTTATTGCGGTCTTTGGACTCGTGAGTTTCATCAATGGTAAAAAATTGGCGAATATTGATGATTTACAGCGTAAAATCACAGCTGATCTCATTGCTACTGAAACTCAATTTGACCTCTTGAAAACCGCACCTTGTGAATCATTGAACAACACCATTCTCTCGCGCGAACTTGGAGAATTGGGAGAAAAACTCGATTTTGCCCAAGAAAATCAAGGCGCTGATGATCCAGACGTGGAACAGCTCAAAAAATACTATTCATTACTTCAGGTGAAAGATTATTTGTTGACTGAAGAATTGTCATCAAAGTGTAAGGTAACCGTTGATTCCATTCTCTATTTTTACAGTAGCGATTGTACTGAATGTACCAAACAAGGATATATTTTAACTGAGTTTAAAAAACAGTATCCTGATATTCGAATTTACTCGTTTGATACCGATCTTGATTTCTCAGTGATTGATACGTTTGTGAGTTTGTATGATTTTGATGAAATATATCCTACCCTCATTGCCGGAGGTGATGTCTACCAAGAATTGAAAACGCTTGAGGATCTTGAATCGATGTTCCCAGAACTCGTAGAACACCAAAAAATTAAAGATCGTGCTGAAGACGGCGTGCTCTATCTTCTTGACCAGGAGTCGTATGCGGACGTGAAATCTGAAGCTGTGGTCTTTAAGGGAACAAAAGGTAATACGTATACCTACTCAATAACCATTTCGGATGAAATTGAAACGGTTTCTCTTGTTTTTGATGAAGAAGATGAAACATTCTCACTACAAGAATAATATGAAAAAAATCGGCAGTGGGTGGCAGGTGAGTGTCTATGAATACACCCCTAGTGTCGTGTACAAAAAACCACACACCAATTATTTTTTTGTGTGTCTAAAAATCATACAAGATTTTCCCCCTATTTTTTTTACACCCTTGAAACTCCATCGGTGGCGTAGAATTGTGCAAGCACGACAACTCGCATCATTGCGAGTCATTGCAAACTACGTTCATTTATCAAAATATCTCGCTCACCCAGTTATTGAATCATCAGGAGCATATTATCAATCAAGGGCGATACCTGTGTATCGATATGTGAAAAATCTTTCAAAAAAGGAATTTGAAAAACTCGTAGATGATTATGCTCGCCTTACCTATTATCTATATGAGCAGGGATTTATTGATAAAAGCTTCAATTTCCTCAAGAATTTTGGGATATTGAATGGAGAAATAGTACTCACTGATTTGGGAGAGTTGTTTTTTGATGAACAAGAGATTAGAGAACAATTAGAAAATAGACCATGGGCGCACGTTAAATTTATTCTCGCTCTCTCGAAAGAACAACGGCACTATTTGGTGAAGGTTATGGATGAGACGTTTCTTTCAGAAAAAAATAGCACATAGTGCTTTTTTTTGGAGCCACCTGTCGGACTCGAACCGACGACCGACGGTTTACAAAACCGTTGCTCTACCAACTGAGCTAAGGTGGCATTGTAGCCTAACAGCTACAGCATACCCTAGCTCGTTAGTTTGGCAACGGTTTTGTTGTGCTCGCGCACGTTTACAAAACTGCTCGGCGTGACATTCAGTCACCCCTCGCCTCTACCAACTGAGCTAAGGTGGCAAAAGAAACATCTATTTGTTTCTCATATTCTTTATGAATGAAGACGACTCTGATCGTTCTGTTTCAGGATGTAGTTTTTTACGTACATAAGAACGCATGACTTTTCCTTGCGATTCAACATAGATACGTGCGCGCGAAAAATGTTTTACTCCTGATGATGTCACTGATTTTTGAACGATCATCCAATACCTGCTTATTTTTTGTTTATGGTCTTCTATAGTTCTTCCATTCATACCCCATAATTTTTTCAACAGTGTGGTGAAAGATTCTTTTGATCGGCGATATTCAATCACATAGAGTATTCCAAGCCCAATCAGCGAAAAGACAAAGAGGTAAAAAAATATCATGACAGTTCTGATTATACAGCGAAGCGTACGAATTCAGCAACTTCAATACGTTCTCCTATTTTTAGTACAGCTTCTTCAATGAGTTTTCCAATTGTTACATCAGGATTTTTTACAAACGGTTGTTCAAGTAATTCTTCAGTTGTTTCCGTTCCCATAGCTGCAATATGCATAGCAATGTCACCCGCAAGGTGTATAAAATCTTCATTTCGGGCAACATAATCGGTTTCACATGCAAGTTTGATAAGTACACCAATTGAATTGTTAGAGTGAATATATGCTTGGACGACACCTGCACCAATTTCTCGATCGGATTTTTTAGCTGCTGCTTTTGCTGAAATGTCTCGCAATAATTCGCGTGCTTTATCCATGTCGCCATTAGCTTCTGTGAGGACTTCTTTACATTTTCCGATTGATACACCCGTTTCTTCTCGAAGTGCTTTAATTTGTTCTACTGAAATTTCCATACGGCTATTATTTAAGTGCATCAGCAATCTTCTTTGTAAAAAAGTTGATTGATGACACATTAGTATCGTTTGCAACAATTGGATGGGTAATGATTGAAATATCGCAATCAGTGTTTGCTAAGGCAATAACTGGAATATTCATGTGTCGTGCTTCGCTGACTGCAATATGTTCTTTTTTTGGATCAATAATAAAGAGGGCAACAGGCGTCTTTTTCATAGTTTTAAGTCCGCCGAATTTAACTTCAAGTTTTTCAATCTCACGCTCCAACATGAGTTTTTCTCTCTTGTTTGCAGCGATGAGTTCTCCTTTTTCAGATTGATCTTCTAAGGTAATCAATCGTTCAATACGTCTTTTGATTTCACTGTTGTTGGTGAGTGTTCCACCGAGCCAGCGTTCAGTCACAAAAGGCATATCAATGAGTTCAGCCGCTTCGCGTATCAACCTTTTTGCTTCAGGTTTGGTTCCAATAAAGAGAATCTGTTTATCCGTACCTTGAAAGTCTTTTAAAAATTTTAAAACATTTTCAAGTTGTTGATCCGTTTTTTCAAGATCAATCACGTCTTTTTTTTGACGAGATTCAAAAATAAATGGTTTAGTTGAGGGATGCCGTCGTGTTTTTGAATAGCCGACATGCGCCCCTGCGTTGAACATTTCGTTCACGAGTGTTTCGTTCGTTTTTGACATTAAAAAATAAGGTTAGAAAAAGCTTGCACAATGGGTATATATAATAAAACTCACCATCGTTTTATCTCGCATTCGACCGCGAGGAGTAGACGCATGCAACACCATCTGAAAGGCATATACTCACAAGTTTTTACAGACACGTATATTACCTATAATTTATTTTTTGTAAATGAAAGCCCTGCTTATTAAAGCAGGGGCTTGGAGCTATGTACCAATCGCTTCATACAAAACGATGGTGTTGTGTACCGGCACCATTCCAGTGTTCGTTTTAATAAATTCTTCAATAGAAATGGCTACGTTGTTAATACCAGTCCTTCTAGTAATTTTTTTAAGTGTAACATCTTGTTCTTTCTCATACCGTTGTTTGACAAGATGGGATTTGGTTACGTCTTCAACAATTACTTCGATTTCATTGATATGATCAATCATTTTAAATACCGGCTGAAAATTTTCTTCCATAGGTGAGTAGGTTATTAAATTAGTGTTTATTGATTCCTATTAAAACATATTATAATGTAATAGTCAATATATTCAGCAATACTTCCACATTGAAATATCCATGTTTTCACGTACTATACAAACTATATGAAGCAATCAGAATTGTTCACAAAGACACGTAAAGAAGCCCCTGCGGACGAAACCTCAAAAAACGCAGAGCTCCTCATTCGGGCGGGTTACATTCATAAGGAAATGGCCGGTGTCTACGATCTCCTTCCTCTCGGAGTAAAGGTTGTTGAAAACATCAAAGAAATTGTGCGTCAGGAAATGAACGCCATTGGTGGGCAAGAGTTGATGATGTCATCACTTCAATCAAAAGACATATGGACGACAACTCAACGTTGGGATGATGATGTTGTTGATGTATGGTTCAAATCTGAGTTAAAAGCCGGTGGTGAAATAGGATTTGGTTGGTCTCATGAGGAACCGATTACCGAGATGATGAAGAATCACCTCTCGTCATATAAAGATTTACCGGTGTATGTGTACCAATTTCAAAATAAATTCAGAAACGAATTACGAGCGAAATCAGGTATGATGCGTGGACGTGAGTTTGTAATGAAAGATATGTACTCATTCTCATTAGATGCAGAACAACACGAAGCGTTTTATCAAAAAACTATTGATGCGTACCACCGCTGTTACCGCCGGCTCGGGATTGGAAATGATACATTTGTTACTTTTGCGACAGGAGGAGCGTTCACTGAATTCAGCCATGAATTTCAAACGATTTGTGAAGCAGGTGAAGATGAAATTTACATTAACCGCGAAAAAGGTATTGCATTAAACCAAGAAGTGTACAATGAGAAAACGCTCAAAGATTTAGATGTTGCTGAAAACGAACTTGAAAAAGTGAGAACTGCTGAAGTAGGGAATATTTTTAATTTTGGAACACGGAAATGTGAAGAAATGGATTTGTATGTCAATGATGAAGCTGGCAATCGTATTCCTGTGCATTTGGGATCATATGGAATTGGTGTTACTCGCATTATGGGTGTTATCGCTGAGAAGTTTTCAGATGATAAAGGTATCGTTTGGCCAGAAGAGATTGCACCGTTTACTGTGCATCTTGTAACATTTGGAAAGAATGAAAATATTTTCCGCGAAGCTGAGAATCTCTACCATGATTTGAAAAACGCTGGCATTGAAGTATTGTTTGATGATCGAGACATCGGTCCCGGACAAAAACTCAATGACGCGGATCTCATGGGTATGCCATACCGCATTGTTGTTTCAGAAAAAGCCGCAGAGAAGGGTGGCGTGGAAATTACTAAGCGCAGCACTGGTGATATTGAGTTTGTTGATCCTGCACGAGTCATTGCACATCTCACAGAAGGTTAATTAATTTATTATGAGTTCGTTTTTGAAAAAACTGTATAATCGATTTTCGAACGATATTGGTATTGATTTGGGAACTGCAAACACACTTGTTCATGTGAAAGGACAAGGCGTTGTTATCAATGAACCATCAGTAGTTGCCATGAATACTAAAACCAATCGTGTCGTTGCGGTTGGCGCTGAAGCACGAGAAATGCTTGGGAGAAACCCTGGACACATCGAGGTGGTGCGTCCACTTGTTGACGGTGTTATTTCTGATTTTGATGTGACTGAGGAAATGCTCTCTTATTTGATTCGTAAAGCCGAATCAAAATCAAAAAAGTTCTTCCGTCCGCGTGTTATTGTTGGTGTTCCTTCCGGTATTACCAACGTAGAGCATCGCGCGGTATATGATGCGACTCATAATGCAGGAGCGCGTGAAGTGTACATTATTGAAGAACCGATGGCTGCAGCAGTTGGACTTGGTTTACCGGTACTTGAAGCAATGGGTTCAATGGTTATTGATATTGGAGGTGGTACCACCGATGTTGCTGTTATTTCACTTGCGGGAGTTGTGCAATCAAAGAACATGAAGATTGCAGGTGATAAACTCAATCAAGATATCATTACGTATTTACGTGATGAATTTAAGATTCTCGTAGGTGAGAAAACAGCCGAAGAGATTAAAATTAAAATCGGCGCAATCAGCGATCATGAACAACTTGAATCAGAAATTCGAGGGAGAGACATTATCACAGGTCTTCCACGACAAATCCTCATCAATAATCATGATATTCGAGAGGCAATTTCTCACTCTGTTGAAATTCTGGTGGACGGCGTAAAAGAAGTGTTGGAAAAAACACCTCCAGAAATTGTTTCGGATGTCATGCAACGGGGGATTTATCTCGTAGGAGGGGGAGCATTAATTCGAGGGCTTGATGAACTTTTAGAACATGAGCTAGAAATCCCAGTATACGTTGGAGAAGACCCACTCTTTTCTGTTGTGGTAGGAACCGGACTGGTTCTTGATCACATTGACGATTACAAAGAAGTATTAATTCACGAAGACGATGAGTTACCGTTACGATAAAGCAAAAAAAAATCGCACGCGATGGTATGTGATGGGTAGTATGTTGTTGGTCCTCGCATTTTTTACTCCAATCTATCGTTGGGTTTTTGATATTGTTGAGAAACCACTTGAACGAACATGGCAACATCAAGGAGAAATATTTATTGGCGGAGAAAATTTTTTCGAGACATGGTATGGTAAACAAAAAATTCTTGAGGAGAACCGTAATCTCAAAAGTGAAGTAACGCGTCTTGAAATCGATAACCTCCGTACTCGTTATTTGTCTGAACAACTTGAAGAAACCTATCGTATTACTTCAGACGATGATTTTCTCGTTCCTGCACAGGTACTAAAGCATGGCGTTCTCGGAGCGGGAGATACCTTGATTGTGAATCAAGGAACGAATCAAGGAATCACCGTAGGTAGTCAAGTAGTTGTGTATGACAATGTGTTGATCGGATTTGTAGATGATGTCTATGATACAACATCTCGGGTTGTGTTGTATTCACAATCAAACCACACGATTGAAGGAGTTCTGTTTCCTCATAATGTGCAATTGACTGCGGAAGGGTACGGGCATGGTGGATTTTTCATTGAAGCACCGCGCGAAATTGAAGTTGAAGCAGGAGATGTTTTTTATAGTCTCGCGCATCCAGGTAGAATTATTGCTATTGTCCGCGAAGTGGTATTTGACCCTCGTGATCCATTCAAAAAGGTGTATCTGTCATATCCGGTGAATATGAATGAAGTGCAGGTCGTGGGAATAAAAAAACAGCCTATATCAACTCATGTTGAATAGGACTGTTTTTTGTTTTCATTTAAAGATTATGGCTATTTTTGTAATTTTTTGCTCTCCAAGAGAAATTTCACCCTCTGGATTCATAAATAGTTCATAATCTGCTACGTACATTACTGTATCTCCAACTTTTAATGGAAATTCCTCGCAACACTCCGTTAATCGTGGCTGCAAGGATAGCAGAGGTATCTCATTCTTTTGGTTTTTGAGTTCTTCTTTAGATATGGGGGTATAACCCCGAGCATACATATTGTAGCGTAATTGGCTAGCATAGTTGAGCGATTGTACTCCAACTTCATATTGGACCACGTGAAATTGAGTGATGTTTTGTGTTGATGTACAGCCAAAAAAAATAAGAGTTAAGAGATAGAAAAATATTTTTTTCATGGAGTTTTTGATTATGAGTTCTTGTTTTGCGAACCCTGGTTTATACTGAATTGTTTTTCATACTATATAAAATATATAGATATATGTCAATACATCTTCCTTTTTGATCTTTTTTATGTACACTCGAATCATGAACAAATTTTCTTTTGAAATAAAGAAAAAAATGGATGGGTTAGGGCGAGCGGGTGTCATTACTACCCCGCACGGACAGATCCAAACCCCAGCGTTTGTTGTGGTGGGAACCAAGGCGAACGTCAAAGGTATAACTCCCGAGATGCTCGAAGATGTGGGAGCACAAGTAGTACTTGCGAACACCTACCATTTGTATCTTGAACCAGGTGATGAAATTGTCGCCGAAGCTGGCGGTTTTCCAAACATGATGAATTGGAATGGTCCGACTATGACCGATAGTGGAGGATTCCAAGTTTTTTCATTAGGCGAAGCATTTGGCACCGGTGTCTCAAAAGTTGCGAGTGGTGAAGAGATTGTCGTATCAGAACGGAAGGGTTACAGCAAAACGAATAAAAATGCTTTCATTGATGAAGATGGAGTAACATTTCGCTCGCACATTGATGGATCAAAACACCGGTTCACGCCTGAACGATCGATGGAAATTCAGTGGAATCTTGGTGCAGATATGATTTTTGCCTTTGATGAATGTACGAGTCCACTTGCCGATCATACCTATCAACAAGAAGCCATGGAGCGAACTCATAGATGGGCTGAACGTTCGCTCAAAAGACACAACGAACTTGATCCAGACAACATACAGGCATTGTTTGGCGTTGTGCAGGGTGGGCGGTTTCAGGATCTTCGCGAAGAATCTGCGCGAACGCTCGGTGCTATGGATTTTGACGGTTTTGGTATTGGAGGATCATTCAATAAAGACGACATGGCACAGGCCGTTGGATGGGTGAATAGCATTCTTCCTGAAGATAAACCTCGTCACATGCTTGGTATTGGCGAACCGATGGATATTTTTGCAGGCGTAGAGAATGGGTGTGACCTCTTTGATTGCGTATCGCCAACCCGGGTTGCACGTCATGGACGTATCTATACCAAAAATGGCTCAATCAACCTCAAGAATGCGCGATTCAAATCAGACTTTATGCCACTTGAAGAAGGATGTCATTGTTACACCTGCCAAAACTACACCCGCGCGTACGTTAGTCATCTTTTGCGGTCAAGTGAAATGCTTGGACAAACGCTTGGATCAATTCACAACCTCTATTTCATCGTGAAGTTGGTGGATGATATTCGACAGTCGATGTATGATGGGCGGTTTGAAAAATATAAAAAAGAATTTACTGATCGGTACTATGAAAAGAAAAAGTAACACTGAGGTGTTACTTTTTCTTTGGTGCTGGTTTTTTGGTTTCAGACGTTGTTTCTTTAATCTTTTTTGCTTTTGGAGCTTTCTTCACTCCTTCAGTTACAACCGAAACAATTTTCTTTACGGTAGTTTTTCCGTTGAATCCCTTCTTGCGCTTGGTTCCGAATGTTACGGTTCCTGCTTTGAGGGCAAAGAGGGTGTGATCTTTTCCAACCCCTACGTTCTCACCAGCCATGATTTTGGTACCACGTTGGCGAACGATGATTGAACCAATCTGTGCCTTTTGTCCGTCAGCGAGTTTGGTTCCAAGATATTTTGGATTTGAATCACGGAGGTTTTTTGCGGAACCACCGGCTTTCCTATGTGCCATATAACGTTATACTGTAGCTATATTACCTAATAATTAATCAGTGAGACACGAGGTAATGGATCTCAAATCTCAAGAGTAACATGCGGATTATAGACAAAGCGTTTAAAAAAATCAAGGATACCTCAACATTACCATGGATCGATCATGTGATGTGGGTAACTATTATTATGTTTGTCGGTTTGGGAGCTTTTTCACTCGGCATGATATATCAACAAAAGCGTGCACTTCAAGAGCATCCACTTGCAATCACCTATAGTTCTGATGCTGTCGCACTGTGGGAAGAATACCAATCTCTCAAACGAGAAAACCAAGATTACTTTGCATCAAAGAATGGCTCGGTGGTGTACCCTGTAGGGTGTTCAAGGGGAAATACGATCAAGGAAGAAAATAAAGTATTTTTTGATGACATTCAATCAGCGTTAAATTTAGGATATAAAGAGGCGAGTGGGTGTTAGCTTTTTTGTTTTTGTAATTTAGCTATAGTAGATTTATGTCACAAAAATTTAAACTCCATTCCGAATACCGACCAGCAGGGGACCAACCAACAGCCATTCAATCTCTCGTAACAGGTTTAGAATCAGGTGCGCTCAAGCAAACACTTCTCGGGGTAACTGGTTCTGGTAAGACCTTTACCATGGCAAACGTCATCAACGAGGTGCAGAAACCGACCCTCGTTATTGCCCACAATAAAACCCTCGCTGCCCAGTTGGCGCAAGAGTTTGAAGAGTTTTTTCCTGATAATGCGGTGCACTACTTTGTGTCGTACTACGATTACTATCAGCCCGAAGCATATGTTGCGGCGAGTGACACGTACATTGAAAAAGATGCCCAGATCAACGACGAGATTGACCGCCTGCGTCACGCCACCACGCAATCATTGATTTCGCGCAATGACGTGATTATTGTCGCATCAGTTTCCTGTATTTACGGTCTTGGATCACCGGAAGAGTACCTTGCCAAAAATTTTCTCATCAATGTTGGCGATAAAATGTCAAAGACTGACGTCATGCGAAAACTGGTCGAGATTCATTTTGAACGCACGAACGCTGACCTCTCTCCAGGTTCATTTCGTTCTGTCGGGAATACGGTCGAGGTTATGCCGACTGATTCCGATAAAAAGATGTATCGCATTGATGTTTCGGGAGGACGCGTTGATATGATTCAAATTATCAATCCTATTTCTGGCGTTGTTCTCGAAAAGGTTGATCAAGTGCTCATATTCCCAGCTAAACACTTTCTCACCGATGGAGCGAAAAAAGACCGAGCGCTTTCGGCTATTCGCGCAGAACTTGATGAGCAATTGAAATTCTTTGAGGACAACCACATGTACCTTGAACATGATCGTTTGAAACGCAGAACAGATTACGATCTCGCCATGATTCGTGAGGTTGGCTATTGTTCGGGTATCGAAAACTACTCGCGACACCTTTCAGGAAAAGCAGAGGGCGAGGCGCCTGACACCTTGCTATCGTACTTTCCACACGACAAAAATGGCAATCCAGAATTCTTGACGATTATTGATGAATCGCATGTGACTCTGCCGCAACTGCGCGCCATGTATCGTGGTGATCAGGCCCGCAAGGAAAATCTGGTAAAACACGGGTTTAGGTTGCCCTCTGCCAAAGATAACCGACCATTGCGATTCGAAGAATTTGAAGAGCGTGTTGGGCAACAAGTCTACGTTTCAGCAACACCATCTGATTACGAACGAGAGGTGTCGAGCCAGGTGGTTGAACAGATCATCCGTCCGACCGGACTCCTTGATCCTGTCATTGAACGCCGGCCTGTGAAAATCGATGAGGAGAATAATTTTAGAGGTCAAATCCAGGACTTCATCGCCGAGGCACTAGCCGAGGTTGAAAAGGGCGGGCGCGTTCTTGCTACCACCCTGACCAAGAAAATGGCCGAAGACCTATCGAGCTACCTCAAAGACAAAGACATCAAGGCAGAGTACCTCCACAGCGATGTTAAAACAATGGAACGCATTAAAATAATCACGGATTTTCGGCGTGGAGAATTCGACATTTTAATTGGAGTAAACCTTTTACGCGAGGGGCTCGACATGCCCGAGGTGACTTTAATCGGGATTCTCGATGCTGACAAGGTTGGATTTTTGAGATCTGAAACTTCGCTCATTCAAACGATCGGACGAGCTGCTCGTAATGATCGTGGTCGGGTGATTGTGTATGCTGATGTGATGACAGATGCGCTCCAGGCGGCTATCAACGAAACCGCACGTCGTCGCGCCTTACAAGAAGCCTACAACAAAGAACACGGCATTACGCCAAAGACCATTCAAAAGGCGGTCAAAGACATCACCGAACGCATGCGCACTGAACACGTTGATACCGTTTTGACGGAACTCGAAACTGATCTTCAGGCTTTTAGCGGCGATATCAAGAAATTGATCAAGTACAAAAAACGCGCCATGAATGATGCGGTGAAGGAACTTGATTTTGAGAGGGCGGCGATTGTCCGTGATCAACTCATTGAATTAGAAGGTAGGTTAGGAGAAAAATAAAAAATTGAAGGTACGTTTATGATTTCAGACTTTACTTTTTGATTAAACAATGTATTTTAAAGAAAATAATCCAAAAATTGAAAAGTCATGACGAAAAAATCTATTCATCTTAAAATTGTTAATGGTGCATTGATGCATGTGGTCTTACCCGAAGGTAGTAATCTCTATACCGGGAAAGTAAGAACGGTATACAGTCAAGGCGATCAAGTGATTATGGTGGCGAGTGATCGTTTATCCGCATTTGATCGTGTATTTGCTGAAGGTATACCTTTAAAGGGCGCCATTTTGAACCTTATGACGTGGCACATTATGCAGGATACTCACAAATGGCTTGGTATTCCCGTCTGGGCAGAATCTTGTCCTGATCCTTATGTGATAGTCGGGAAAAAATGTACCCCGTTTAAGATTGAAATGATCGTTCGCGGGTATCTTGAGGGAAGCGCGTGGAGAAAATATGAAAAAGGACAGCGTAACTTCTGCGGTAATATATTGCCGGACGGCTTGAAACAGGCTGACAAGTTGCCACATCCGATTATTACTCCAACCACAAAAGCCGATATTGGCGATCACGATGAGGACATTCATCCAACAGATGCTTTTTCTCAAGGTATTCTAGAACCACATGAGTATGCTCAGTTAGCTCAGTATGCCATTAAATTATTTACCTTTGGAAGCAAACAAGCTGCCGAGCGCGGATTAATTCTCGTCGATACCAAGTATGAATTTGGTAAAGACAAGGACGGCGTCATTACATTAATTGACGAAGTTCATACTCCAGATTCTTCTCGCTACTACTATAGAGAAGGGTATGAAGAGAGACAGCGCCAAGGTGTATCCCAACAACAGCTATCAAAAGAATTTGTGCGGGGGTGGTTGCTCCAGCAAAATTTCCAAGGGCAAGATGGCATAGAAACTCCAACGTTGTCACAGGATTTAATCCAAGAGGTAACCAATAGGTATGTTGAACTCTATGAGATGTTTATGGGTAAACCATTTGATGGTGGTTTAGATCCGAAACATCTTACACAAACACTCGAGAATCTTATTTTTTAGGTTTAAGAGTAATTAAGCAAAGCCCGCGTATTTCTGCGGGTTTTTCTTTGTAATAATATTGACATATAGCAATACAAATGATTATATACTAATGAAGTTATTGAGAGTCAATAATATCCAGTAATAATTAAATATATATAACACTATGATACTAGCAGTTTTAAATTTCTGGTCTTTCCTAATCTTTCTTCTTCTATTTGTAATAGGAATAAGATTGTTCACAGGAAAAAAGAAAAATCCATACTTAAGTTTAATTTATCAAGGTGAGGGTTTTGAAGTGTATGAGATGCACAAAAAAAATGCAGATGCCAAACCCTTGTTTAGCTCATTAAATAGAGGTTTGAAAAATATTGCTTTTGGGTCTCAAGAACATATCAAAAAATTTATAAGGGAAAACAAAAAATGGTTACGCAAAGATGGTCATGGAAATTTTTTCCTGTTCACTGAAATAATAGGTGATGAAGAAAATTTATTCGGCGCCATCGCGATTGGTGATTCTAACCATGATCTTGATGTTGTAGAGACACGCTCTTTATTGGACGATTACCTCTGGAGTGCTGGTGAGGGAGATCGTTTCGTGGTGTTGGTTGCAATAAACTAGGATAGCTAGAATTAAATCTTTAAAATACTTAAAACCCTTCTCCCTGAAGGGTTTTTTGTTTTCAATATATTTTTCCTTGGTATAGTGGGAGGATACTATGGCCACCAACAAAGAAAACTTACACAACCAGGAATGGATTACCGTCAAAGGGGCGCGGACGCACAATTTAAAGGATATTACGCTGCAAATACCTCGAAATAAAATGACCGTTATTACAGGTCTGTCGGGATCGGGGAAATCATCGCTCGCTTTTGACACGATTTTCGCCGAGGGGCAGCGGAGGTACGTTGAATCCCTCTCGAGCTATGCACGGCAATTTTTGAACCAGATGTCGAAACCTGATGTTGATGAAATTACTGGCCTCTCGCCGGCAATTTCGATTGATCAAAAAACTCGATCAAATAATCCGCGATCAACCGTGGCAACAATTACCGAAGTCTATGATTACTTACGTATCCTTTATGCTCGGGTCGGGCAACCATTTTCACCGATTTCGGGAAAGCGCATTCGCAAGCTCTCGAATCAAGAAATTCTCGATTTTGTTTTTAAACTCGTTGAACAGAAGAGAGATCCGAAATCAGCAAAGAAAATCATGGGCGTAACCGTTGATGAAATGCAGGTGCATATTCTCTCTCCAGTGATTCGTGGACGGAAGGGAGAACACTACCAGTTGATGTACGATATGCTCAACAAGGGGTTTGCAAAAGCACGTGTTGACGGGGTTATGAAAGATTTGCGCAAGCAAATCAAGCTCACCAAGACCAAGAAACACGATATTGATTTTCTTGTTGATTCTTTTGCGGTACATGAATTTTCAGATAACCCCGAAGATGTGCGATTACGACTTGGAGAAGCAATTGAGAAAGCCGTGAACGAATCAGACGGCATGATTCGCATTCTCGTTGAAACCGAAAAAGGAAAAACCGTTGAGGAAACATTGTTGTCGGCAAAGTTGATTTGTCCCGAAGATGGATACGTATTTCCCGAAATTGAACCGAGATTTTTTTCATTCAATTCACCGTATGGTGCGTGTCCCAAATGTAATGGACTCGGAACCAAACACATGTTTGGCGAAGAAGTATGTCCCGAGTGCATGGGATCTCGATTGCGACCCGAAGCACTTCAGGTGTTCATCGGTAAATATGACAAAGACGGCAATGTGGTGGATAATGAAGAGTACCGCAAGAGCATTGATGACTTTGTCGATATGAAAATCGAAGAAGCGTATTCATTCATTGCCGAAATTGATTTGACCGAAAAAGAACAAAAAATCGCGGCGCCACTCCTTCGCGAAATTGAGAGTCGGCTCGAGTTTATGATGTCGGTGGGTCTCGAGTATCTCACGCTCTCACGGCGAGCCCATACGCTCTCAGGAGGAGAATCTCAGCGCATTCGGTTGTCATCACAATTGGGCTCTCAGCTCGTTGGTGCCTTGTACGTACTTGATGAACCAACTATTGGTCTCCATGCGCGTGATAACAAGCGTCTCATTCAAACGTTGCGTGAACTCACCGACAAAGGAAATACGATTATCATCGTTGAACATGACGAAGAAACCATTCACGCTTCAGATTATCTCATTGAAATTGGTCCGGGTGCAGGAGAGCATGGTGGAGAGGTTGTTGTTGCAGATTATTTAGAAAAACTTTTGAAATCTCCGAGTGCCATTAAAAAATCTCTAACGCTCCAGTATTTGACGGGACAAAAAAAGATTGAACTTCCGGCCCGCAGACGAACCAAAGACAAGGGTGTTATTGCGCTTGAAGGAATTGTGTATAACAACATACAAAACCTCAATGTTGAGGTTCCTCTCAACAAGTTAACGATGATTACAGGTGTATCAGGTTCCGGAAAGTCATCCTTCATGCATGGCGTATTGGCAAAGAATATGGATGCGCGACTCTCACGTAGATACAAATCAAACGAGGTTATTCGCGCCCATACCGCGCATGGGTTTGGACAGATTAATCGTGGTATCGTACTTGATCAATCACCGATCGGACGTACTCCTCGTTCAAATCCAGCAACGTATACCGGAGCGTTTGACCATATTCGTGATCTCTTTGCGGAAACCACCGAAGCGCAAATTCGCGGTTGGAAGGCGGGACGATTCTCCTTTAATACGAAAGGAGGTCGCTGCGAAGCGTGCCAAGGTCGCGGTGTTGTTGCAGTTGAAATGGGATTCTTGCCAACAGTGTATGTTACGTGCGATGTGTGTATGGGTACGCGCTATGAAAAAGAAACACTCCAGGTGCATTACAAAGGCAAGAGTATCTACGATGTACTTGAGATGACCATTGAGGTCGCTCAAGAATTCTTTAAAGATATTCCGGCTATCAATGATCGGTTGTCGACACTCCTTGATACTGGACTTGGATATTTGAGATTGGGTCAACCCGCGAATACGTTGTCAGGAGGTGAGTCACAACGGGTAAAGATTGCTTCAGAACTATATCGACCCCAACTTGATAAAACATTGTACCTCCTTGATGAACCAACGGTTGGACTTCATTTTGATGATGTACAGAAGCTCATAGATATCGTGCAAAAATTGGTGAATAAGGGTAATAGTGTTGTGGTGATTGAGCACAATATGGATTTTATAAAAAATGCTGATCACATTATCGATTTTGGACCAAAATCAGGAGATGAAGGAGGACGCGTTGTTGCAAAAGGAAACCCTGAGGAGGTTGCTGATAATCCAAAATCGGTCACCGGATCATTTCTCAAGAAACACCTATAAAACCGCCCCGATACTTCTCCTAATGATTTAGCACGCGCTTTCATAATAGTCCTGTAAAGGTGTACTACCACACAGTTGCTATATTTTAAAGTCTATGTTATTGTAACTTTTGTATTACACACCGTAAGTGCATACATTAATTTATGAAAAAAACACGAAAAATTAAACTTACCTTTAAACCACAACAATCTTCAAAGAAGCTCTTGAAGGGTTTGAAGGATCGAGATCGATACGTTCTCGAGAGTCGTTTTGGACTCAATGATATTAAAAAGAAAACGCTTGAATCAATTGGTCAGGAATATGACATTACTCGTGAACGCGTACGACAGATTCAAGATGCCGCACTCAAGGCGATTCGAAAGTCAGATAGCTATGATGAAGCGCGCGAAATTTTTACTGAGATTGAAGACATTATTGACTCTCTTGGTGGAATTGTTTCAGAAGAAAGTCTTCTTGAGACCATTCATGATGATGAATTGATTCAAAACCATATCCACTTCCATCTCGTTGTTGGCGATAATTTTAAAAAATTCAAAGAAGATAAAAAATTCCGCACACGTTGGTCGGTTAATGGTGATTTGGCTGACAAGGTACATTCAGCACTCGACAAACTTCATAATCACGTTACCGAGGAAGAATTGCTTTCAGAGGAACAAATGATTTTGAAGTTTCTCGACCGACTTGATGGTGTTGAGGACGGCTATGTCGATACTGATATTGCTCAACAATTCTTAAAGCTCTCTAAACTGGTAAACAAGAATCCACTTGGAGATTGGGGATTGACCTCTTCACAAAATATTTCGGTGCGTGGTATTCGTGATTACGCGTACTTGATTATGAAGAAAAATGGTTCACCTATGCACTTTCGTGAAGTTGCCGAAGCGATTGCTGAAACGTTCGGCAAGAAAGCTCATCCGGCAACTACTCATAACGAACTCATCAAAGATGATCGCTTTGTTCTTGTAGGGCGAGGGATGTACGGTTTGAAAGAATGGGGATATCGATCAGGTGTGGTGAAAGATGTCATCCGCGACCTTATTGAAGAACGTGGTCCATTGACGAAAGACGAAATTATTGAAGCTGTGCTCAAGGAACGTTACTTGAAAGAAAATACTATTTTAGTGAATCTCTCAAATAAAGATTATTTTGCTCGAGACGGTAAAGGACGTTACGTTCTTGCAGCTGGTGCAAAGAAGTCTAAAAAAACCAAAACGTCAACGAAAAAAACCACAACATCAAAAAAGAAGTAAGTTATTCGTGTTGTATGTACACAAGACCCTACATGAGGGTTTTTTGTATTTTTTAACCAATGAATGATACACTGTGGGTATGGCTGTTTTTTCTTGGATTGTTAACCTTATTCTCCAAAGCGCATTTATTTGGATTCCGATTCTGTTCGGTATTATTTTCTGGTTCAGCTATCGAGCATACCAACGTGAAAAATTTATCAAAGAAAAACTTGAATTTGCTCTCCTTGAGATTAATATTCCAAAGGATGTATTTAAATCACCACAAGCCATGGAAATGGCTATTGATGTTTTGTATTACTTGGGCGGTGGTGCAATGACATGGCAAGAACGTTTTTGGTTCGGTGCTGTTTTGTACCCTTCATCGCTTGAAATTGTATCGATAGAAGGTTCAGTGTATTTTTTTATTCGTACCTCAACTAAACTTGCACCTGCGGTCAAGAGCGCAATTTATTCCCAATATCCGAATGCGGAGGTAAATGAGGTAGACGACTACACCAAGTACGTTCCCGACTACAATAAGTACCATGCTGATTGGTCTTTGAACGGGCTCGATTACAAACTTTCAAAGGATGTATTCTTTCCTATTAAAACATATGTTGATTATGGTCTTGATGCTGCTGTTGGAAAATTGGAAGAATATGAAAAAATCGATCCACTCTCAACGGTCATTGAGTTTCTTGGTACTATAGGTCCCGGAGAACAAGCATGGATTCAATATGTTATACAACCAGATGCGTGGTCAACCTGGCGAACCAAAGCAGAGGCATATATTGAAAAACTTATCAGCAGGACACAAGGTGGCAGTGATGATGAAGAGGATAAGAGTTTTGGTCGTCAACTAACGAGTGGAGAAAAAGACCAAATCAAAGCAATTGAACGAAGTCTTTCAAAGCATGCATTTGAGTGTGTGATCAGGACGATATATCTTGCTCGGAATGAGAATATTAATAAGGCAACCAAAGGATACCTCAAGAGCTCTTTGTTCCTTCCGTTCAATTCATTGTACCTCAACAGCATCCGTAAGAATAATGAAACATCCTATGATTGGGTGTGGGAAGATATTACAGGAATGCGATATCCAATTCTTAAAAAAAGATTTTTTAATGATTATGTTGCCCGTGCAGGTTTTAACGAACCGTTTTGGAAATATTTCAATTTTATTTGGTATAAACGGCGACCACAAGTTATTTTGACTAGTGAAGAATTAGCAACACTCTTTCATATTCCTGGTCGCGTATCTGAATCAAGCGCTGTCGAGCGAATTGAAGCGAAAAAATCAGAAGCACCTATTAACCTTCCTGTCTAGTACTTATGCATACGTATCTCTCAATGCTTACACAGTTTTTGCATACACTAAAAGAAAAAATCAAAAGATATCTCGCAATTGTTTGTATTGGTTGCACTATTATCGTTCTTTGTTTCTTTTCGTATCTCAGTACCGTTCCTCGTTTAACGCAAGCGAAGCGGATTACTATTCCAGAAGGAACCTCATTGATCGCAACAGGAACTATTTTGAAACAAGCAGGGTTAATAAGATCTTCTCTTTTCTTTCGATTGATAGGAGAGGTGCGAAGTGTTTCGGTAAAAGCAGGAACGTATTCATTTGTAGATGAGAGACGTATGAGCGAAATTATTGAAAGACTCGATACTGCAGATTATGGCGATGTGTATGTGTCTGTGACGTTTCCCGAAGGAATCACTACAGCGGATATGGCTCGTATTCTTGAAGAAAAGGAATTACCTAACTTTGATCGCTTTGAATTTGAAACTCTAGTAAAAGAATCTGAAGGATATCTTTTTCCTGATACCTATTTATTGTTGCCGGATGCAAATACACAAGACATTGTTGCTATGTTGTTAGAAAATTTCCAGAATCGTACTCAGAAAATGCGCACACAGTTATCTGATGATATGTGGAGTGACATTATTATTATGGCTTCCATTATCGAAAAAGAAACCAGCAATGATCCTGAAGAACAAAAGATTGTTTCTGGAATTTTATGGAAACGAATACATCAAGGAATCCCGCTTCAGGTTGATGCACCTTTTGTGTACGCTCTTGGCAAGGGAAGTGCGAATCTCACTACAGGTGATTTGCGAACGGATGGGCCTTACAATACCTATACGAGAACAGGTTTGCCACCGACACCAATAGGAAATCCAGGATTATCAGCTATTGAGGCGGCTGTGCACCCTATTGATTCTCTTTACTTTTTTTACCTCCATGATACTAATGGAGTTATCCACTATGGCGTTACGCATGATGACCATGTACGCAACAAACAACGCTATTTGTAAATTATGAAGAACAAAAATCTTGCATTTATCGATATTGAAACAACCGGATTTAATGTAGAACAACACGAAATCATTGAAATCGGATGTGTCATTGTAAAACAACAGGACGGTCAACCAGGGGATACTGTTGAAGAATTTGAATTAAAAGTTAAACCAGAACGTCTTGATGCAGCTGACCCTGAAGCATTGTCAGTAAATGGTTACAATGAATCTGAATGGCTCTTTGCCATGAACCTTGAACAGGCGATGAAAGTATTTGCAGAGAAAACAAAGGATTGTATTTTCGTAGCTCACAATGTAGCATTTGACTGGTCGTTCATTGCAAAGGCATTTGCTATCACTGGAGTTGAAAATCAACTCTACTATGCCAAGATTGATACGATTTCATTTGCGTTAGCAAAGCTCCACAACAATCAGATGGTAACCAAATACAGTCTCAGTGCTCTTTGTGAATATTTTGGTATTGTGAATGAACGCGCGCATACCGCACTTGCTGACGCTCGAGCTACGGTTGAAGTCTACAATAAACTTCTGGCACTCTAACCCAGGAGTTTTTGTTTGGTGGTATACTGTTATTGATTATGCGCTATAGGATATCATGCGGTGTTATTCCAGTTCACCGAGACAAAAACAATACGTTTCGTTTTTTGCTCGTGCAGGGTCATGGGGATTTCTGGGGGTTTCCAAAAGGTCACAAAAAGAAACACGAAACTCATCAACAAACTGCGGAACGAGAACTTCTTGAAGAAACAGGAATTTCATGTGATCGGTATTTGAAAAACACTTTTTTTACCGAGCGATATCGTATCCACAAGAAAAAAGGAACTGATATTATTAAAAAAGTTTTGTATTTGGTCGGTTGTACATCTGACACTCAAGTAACATTGCAAACCACCGAACTGAAAAGTTACGGATGGTTTACCCTTACTGAAGCTCGGAAAAAATTGATTGAAAATCGTGCCGATATGTTACAAGAAGTTGCACACATTCTCAAAGAGGATTCTTAAGTATACCTACAATACCTTTACGATTCATGTTTCTTGGCTACACTTGAGGATACGTCATATGAGTGTCAATAAACAAGGAAAAGTATATGTTGGAGTTTCAGGAGGTGTTGATTCATCAGTATCTCTTGCACTTTTGAAAGATCAAGGCTACGAAGTTGTCGGGGTTTTTATTCGGACGTGGCAACCTGATTGGATAACGTGTACGTGGAGAGAAGAACGCCGTGATGCGATGCGTGTTTGTGCACATCTCAATGTTCCGTTTGTTGAACTCGATCTTGAGCAGGCATACAAGGAAGGTGTTGTCGATTATATGATTCGAGAATACCAAGCTGGTCGTACGCCAAACCCTGATGTTATGTGCAACCGAGAGGTAAAATTTGGAGGTTTTCTCGAGTGGGCTCTCGCACATGGTGCTGAGTATGTTGCAACAGGTCATTATGTTGCACGAAGAGACAACGAGGATGGTAGTGTCACCATGCTTCAGGGAAACGATCCAATGAAAGATCAATCGTATTTTTTATGGATGTTGAAACAAGAAGATTTACAACACATTTTGTTTCCGCTCGGTGACATGTCAAAAACCGAAGTGCGAAAACTTGCACAGCGTTATCGACTTCCGACCGCGACAAAAAAAGATTCACAAGGAATTTGTTTTATTGGTGATATTGATATGAAAGATTTTCTTCGACACTATATTGATGAACAACCAGGAAATGTTGTAGATGTTGCTGGTCACGTGATTGGAACTCATAATGGTACATGTTTCTATACGATCGGAGAACGACATGGTTTTGTAATTGACAAAGAACATAAAGGTACTCATGATCGTCCCTACTACATTATTGATAAAGATATCCAAAAAAACCTGATTGTCGTTTCGCAGAACACAACACTACCACACATTGATACGATCGTACGATTGACCGATGTTATTGATAATCGTTCAGTACTCAAAGAAGGTATGGAACTTGATGCACAAATTCGTTATCGAGGTGAAATAAAGCGAGTAACAATACAAACATATAATAAAGAAAAGGGAACAGCGATGCTATCATTCTCAGTTCCTGACGTAACCATTGCTCGAGGGCAATCCCTCGTATTCTATAAGGGTAGAGAGTGTTTGGGTGGCGGCATTATTCAGTAAAAGATAGTTTGACTATCTTTTTTTATTTGATTAAATGTAATACAAATTTTCACTGATTCCTTAAACAATTAAATAACATTTTCTATGGGACCAATTATTATCATTCTCATTTTTATTATTGGATATTTGTCCATTACACTTGAACACCCCTTAAAACTTGATAAAACGGTGCCTGCCTTAATCATGGCAGCAATTATCTGGGCATTATTAGCCATTGGGTTTACTGCGGGTTGGTTCAACGTGATTGATTCACATGATTTTATTTTTGATTTTTCCAAAGGAGGGGAAGAAGCCCTCGAAGGATTTGAAAACACCTTGTTACACCATTTGGGAAAGACAGCAGAAATCCTGATCTTTTTGATTG
>JAGQMO010000063.1 GCA_020428615.1 Patescibacteria group bacterium
TATTTCTGTTGTAGAGTTCCCCATCAAGATGAACTCGTATCACCGCGTTATCAAGAGCAGTTGCAAGGGTGTTTTCATAACGAACAGTAACATCAACAGATGACCCTCCTCGAACCGTGGATGTTGGATTCAAGGTATTATTTACCAATAGTTGAGTCGTGAGGAATGATTTTTGAACTTCAATAGTGTGAACAATACTGTTGAAGACCGTTTCTATTTGGTTTTTATTAAATTGGTTTTGTTTACCAAATGAAACAGTGAAAGACTGACCTTGACCTTCGAGAGCTGCTAAACGACCGGTAAATTCAATATACTCAGCATCTTTATCAATGTTATTAAAATACCACGTATTATCATTGAAATCGGGTGGAACATTTGAACGTAGGAACTCAAAACCGCGCGGATAAGTAACTTTGAGAGCAGTATTATTGATAGGTACATTTGAATTTGATGACACATGCATACCGAACGTGACTTCTTGATTTCTGACAACCGTATCGGGAGCATCAATTAACACTGCTGTGGGTGTGGAACGAATGATGACATCATGACTGATTTCTTTGACAAAAATCGAACTCGAACCGTCAATACGATATTCAAGTGTAGCATCAATAGTACGCGTATCTCCCTCTTGCCCAAACAACGTGAGATCAAACGTTTCGGTGACACGCTTCTGATAACCAATGTCATCAAGTGAGCGGCGTAAAAATACACGTTCAGCATCAGGAGCAGAATCTTTTGGATATGAGAGTACCAGGTCTGGTAATTGCAAATCTTGCTCATTAAAATTTTGAATGCGAATTTGTAATTCAAGCTCTTCCCCGCCATCTACAAACGGTTGTCCGAGAATTTCCATAGCAATGAGATCTTCCGATACCTTCTGTTTACCGCCATATAAAGAAATCCCTGCAACAAAAATTGTAATAATGAAAAACGTTAAGACGACAAAAAAAATTTTCTTAAAGAGAGAGGTTGGAAGTGCATATTTCGGACGAGCACGAACGAGTGTTTCGTATTCATCATCAGGAAAATCATGTTCGAGTTCAATATCACGACCATGAATTTTTCGCCGTGGACGTTGTTCGTGTTCTTTAGCCGGATCATACAATTCGCGATCAAGTTCTTCAATGTGATCTGTTTTTCTTTTGGGAGTAATATCGCCTTTCATGCTTACAGTATACTTGAATGACAGAATGAACAAAAGCAGACAGAGAAAACCAATTCGCTATAATTGAGAATTCTGTATGCCAAGATTAATACGTTGAATAAAGTATGAATGATTACTATCAATTACTTCGAAAATGTCTCGTGTAAAAGGATATGAGGTCAAGAGAAAATCTTCATTCCCCTCCCAGTACCCGAGATGATTGAGCAGACGAATGAGGAAAACAATTTCAATGTGGTGATATGTTTCTTTGTTCTCGTGTGGGTGCTCTTGAACATATCTGTATACGTTTTGAATATCTTCCCATATACGATCATGATATTCTTCACCGCTTGAAAGACGCATAATGAATGTAGACAATCGTTGTAACATAGAAAAAGCCAACGTACCCGCAAATGGTAATGATGAGAGGTGTTCGTGAATCCCTGTTAACTTCCAAATATCTCTCCCTTCAACAACATCGACATCGACCAGTGACAATGCATGGGTATGAAATCGCATCTTTGATTTGAGCTCTCGAATAGATTGTGTGCTAACGTAGATGAGTCCAAACTGTTTAGTATATAACACGAGGAGTTTGTTTGATTCTCGCATATTCTTAGTTTTTAATATAAGTGCTGGCGTATGGTGGATAACGTGAGACATAGTCAAAGTGTAGAGTCCAGCCACATAAGTTGCAAGGTGGGTTGGTTGATAAAAATTAAATATATGGTAATGTGTGAAAAAATAATGTTTAACCAAAAAATTAAACTTGTATATGTGTAACGCACAAATTTTTATAGGCAAAAAAACAAAGCAGATGCCGAAATTCCATGGTCAAACCGAAGAAAAAATTACCTATTTCGTAACCATAAGAAATGGTAAGAAAACTTTTCCGGTAAAATTCACTGCACCCACGCTTCCGGAATTGTTGAACGAAATCAACAAGGGAAGTGGAAAAATCTCCGACATGGGTATTAAGAACGCAACCATGCATAACGGCTGGAAAAGAAGTCAAAGTAATCAAAACAAACTATCACGTGGTCACAGTGTGGAAAAACAAGACTTTCTGCAAATAACGGAAACACTGCAAGAAATTGTAGCGACAATTTAAAATAAAAGACTGCTCCATCAAATAAGGGGGCAGTTTTTTATTTATCCAACGTAACCGTAAACACCAATTCATCCACAACGATCTCGTCACCATTATTGGGAACAAAATCAAAATCAGAAACACTTGCTGTTGATTTGATCTCTTCACTGAATTGTTCAACCAACTGTTGACCTTCGGGGCTTGTTTGAATTTTCAAAATAACCATTTCATGTGGTTCCAGCCCTGATTTCTTTCGCAACGACTGTACTTGTCGCAAAAATTCACGCATACTTCCCTCTCTTTCAAGGTCAGATGTTATATTCGTATCAAGTGAAAGTTCACCATCACTAACTTTTTTTACATTCAACTCATCAACAATGAGTCCAACATATTGGTGTCCAATACCAGAGAGTGGCGCAATGAATGACGCGAGTGGTTGACGCACCTTGATACCTGATTCGCTACGTAACTGAAGACCTTCTGAAATGATTTCACGAACACGTTGCATTGTTTCAAGAACATCTTTTGATATCTTACTTGTTCTTGGCCAATCAGTGAGGTGTACTGATTCCGGCATGCTTTCATCTCGCAATGCTTGCCACATTTCCTCTGCCACGAAAGGTACAAACGGTGCGATGATTTTGGCAGTATCAATGAGCACACGCTGTGTTGTACCGAGCGCTAATTGTTTGTCTATACTATCGTTACCTTTATACCGATCACGTGAACGCCGAACATACCACGTTGAGAAATCATCAACAAAATCAAAAATATAACGTGCTGCGCGATCAAGTTCATATCGATCAAGGTGTTCTCGCACGCCCTTGTTGAATTCTGCCAATTTCGCAAGTATCCACTGATCCAAAACGTTTTCTGACATTTCAATAGTGTCGTGCTCAACATCGTTACGGTACATACTGTACAACGATACACTATTACGCAAACGTCCCATAACCTTTGAGGCAACTTCTTGTACCCCTTTTTCAGAAAACGCAAACTCTTCTCCGCGCACTACTGGTGAAGATACGAGATAGAGCCGGACAGCATCAGCGCCAGTGGTGTTGAACATGTAGTACGGATCAGGATAGTTATTCAACCGTTTTGACATTTTCTTCCCATCTTCTGCGAGAACGAGTCCATTCACAATAACATTCTCGAATGGGATTTTTCCAAAAAGTGCTGTTCCCAACACCGACAACACATAGAACCACCCACGCGTTTGGTCGAGACCTTCAGCGATGAATTGTGCAGGAAAACGATGTTTAGAAAATCCACTCTTGTTCTCAAATGGATAGTGCACCTGCGCATAGGGCATAGAACCAGAATCGAACCAAACATCAAACACATCCTCAATACGTTTCATCTCCTCACCTATCTTTGACAGTATCTGCACATCATCAATATAGGGTCTATGGAGATCAAGTACGTACGAATGGTTGTGCGGGAATGGTCTGAAATCAAACTGTAACAAATCAGCATTTCGTGGGAGATCATGTCTGGTATAAAAACTATGCGCGTGTTTTCGTTCTCCATAATGCGCAAGACCAAACATCATTGATTTCAACACCCCTCCATGAGAAACAATCAATATTTTTTTATCGTGATACCGTTCTTCAATTTCAAACATGAACGCCATAGCACGTATATACACTTCACCGAGCGACTCAGCATCATCTGCAAGCTTATGTGTCCAAAAATCATCAATGTTTTGGGACTCCTCAACCGCATGGGCATCATGCCACATTTTACCTTCCCAGATCGATCCAGGATTTCGTTCTCGTAACCGTTCATCAACGATAATTTGTTCATTTGCAAGTCCAAGTTCTGTTTGCAAAATCTCAGCCGTTTGACGTGTACGTTCAAAAGGCGATACAAAAATAATATCAATGTCTTTCGGTAATCGTTGTGCTGCACGTTTCAATTGCTCTACTCCAACATCAGTGAGCGGATTCGAACTTTCAAGATCGGCATTGATAACTCCAGTGGTGTTTGAAACCGCCTCTCCATGTCGCAAACCAAAGTACTGATTACCTGAAGTTTGCACTCGAGCGAGTACATCATCCACCGATGAGGCCACAAATAATTCGGATTCGTCTGAAGATTTCCAAATTGGGAGCGGTGTTCCCCAAAACCGACTTCGCGAGAGTGCCCAATCACGAGCACCTTCGA
>JAGQMO010000064.1 GCA_020428615.1 Patescibacteria group bacterium
AGTAATTCCAAGCACCTTCATATCAAGTATTGATAAATGCTAATCCCTTCCTGTCTTTCCATGTTTGACCATTATCTACTCGCGTAAAGCTCCATTCTGGCTTTTTCTGAGATAAGAGTGGGTCTTGAAACGCTGTTAGACGACCTATGATATACACCCCAGCATGATGGAGTTCGCTTAATAGTTCTTCTATGTCGCTAATACGTGTGGAATCTGTTCCTAAACTATCAATAAGATTGTTATCAATATCAAAAGAAATAACCCCGGTTGAATCTTTGATATCAATGACCACGCTATTGATTTCTGAGTTTTTAATAAAACGGATAAGATCGTTCCGTAACGAAGGTGTGCCAGCAACCCAGCTTGATATGTAAATTGCGCGAACCTGCTCTGGTGTTGAGATATGTTCGCCGGACGGTTGTTGTGCCTTTTGTATACGGTCAAATACGTGAATAGCCAGAGCATATTGTTCAAAAGAACGGTTTAAATATACGCTATCAGCGTACGCTTGTTCTTGAATAAAATGTTGAATACGTACAAATGTACCAAGAGAAATTAGTGTCGTTATTACAAGAAGCGGTGTCGTATAGTACGATCGCTTACTCATGGTCGTTTACCTGAACATCAGAAATACGTGATGGTGTATGGTGGGGTGATTCGGTGTGTCCATGTACTTGTTCTTTAAAACGTTCTTGAAGTTCCTTTACATAATCATGGAGAGATGTTTCTTCATCAACGTCTGTAACCAAACCTGACTTATATCGCAAAAAGAGTACCGAAATACCAATCACAAAACCGAGTGCAATAATGTAGAGATTTTCCCATAATTCTGGAAATCCAAGAAACGGAAAAACCATGAGTAAGATGCTTGATATAAGAATGGCGTTAATGTATTTTTTCATAGCTCAATTATAGCAAAATCTGTATTGGACTTCACCTTGTCTCGATTGAAATTATTTGTTAATGATAATGACGCATTCGCCACGCACCTTAGACGGATCATTCAAGTAGTAGTGATACATTTCTTGCGCATTGAAAATAGGAGTTTCTTCATGAATTTTTGTCAATTCACGTGCAACACAAATATCACGATTAGTACCAAATCGTTCAGCGAGTTCTTTCAATGTTTTGAGAAGACGATGTGGCGATTCATAAAAAACACTCACGCGTTCTGATTCAGCGATTTGGTCAAAAATACTTGCTCTCCCCTTCTTGTGTGGCAAGAAACCGTAGAATGTAAATTGATTGCCACCAAAACCAGTTATTGAGAGTGCGGTAATAAGAGCAGTAACACCTGGAATTGGAATAATTTGAGTCAGAGGGACGTCAGAACGAATCCGGGTTACAAGCTTAACACCTGGATCAGAAATAGTTGGTGTTCCTGCATCAGACACCAGTGCGAAAGTCTTCCCTTCAATAATGCGAGTAATGATGTCATTTTCTTTGACAGCTGAAGAATGTGCGTGGTAACTTTGAGTTGGTGTTGATATATAATAATGATCAAGTAATTTCTGAGTTGTCCGTGTATCCTCGCAAAGGATCATATCTACCTCGCGCAAAATGCGCACCGCACGATGTGTTATGTCTTCAAGATTGCCAATCGGTGTGGAGACAATATAAAAAACACTACTCCCTGTCATGTTAGTGTGTAGCGATAATAGTAACGTCTAGGTTAATATCATCATCGATTGCCTTATCTCCTAAACCTGAAAAGACACTTCCTGAACGATATTCAACTCCCCACAATGTTCGATCAATAGATACCTTTCCGCTGAGTGTTACCGTGTCATTATGAGCAATGATGCTTACAGGTAATGAAACTGGTTGCGTTACACCCTTGATTGTGAGATACCCCTCTATGTTACCGCCTGTGTACCCTTCAATATCAAGAAATGCAGTCGGGTAGGTCTCAACCTCAAAAAAGTTTTTACTCTTGAGGTCATTATCAACGGCGCTTGAATCTGACGTAATTGAATTCATGTCAAAAACCACGGATCCAGTAAGCGTGCCGTTTACAATAAGCAAATTCCCATCTTTAACATCTACCGTTCCTGTGTGTGATCGTAGAGGTGTCTTCCCTGACCAAACGAGAGAGGATTTTTCTGTTGCCACGGTATAATCACCATCCTCGAGTTCTAAATCACCTTGATACGCCGCGTCTTGTTGCAATTCATTGCGTGGGAGTGGTGTTGATGAAGTGTTATTTTTTGAAAATCCTTTCAATACAAGAATAACAAGTACTACTAATATAATAATGCCAAGTAATTTTTTCATAATCTTTTTCTATTAAGCTAATAATATATTCCTAGTGTACATCAGTCGCTTCAACATCGATAGTCTGATGGTTACTTATAGTTGATTTAACACGATGTGTCATCTCTGCGCTGATGTTTCGAACAAATCGCTTAACCGATCGAAACATCATAATATCGACTATTAAAATGAACGACAACAGTATCCCAACAATCTTAAAGAAGAGGTATCCGTAGTAAAAACCGAGAAACAGTGATCCTCCGGCAAGGGTGCCAAATACGACAAAACTCGTTACAAAGAATCCTTCTACGATCGAAAAAGATGTATCAGCCAATAACTCTTCTGGTGCATGTACCCCTTGTTTTACCTTTAATGCATAACCAATGTATTTGAAAATTTGAAACATGCGCATAGTATACCAAAGCATATTTTCTTTTCACCTATTTATGGTACTATGCCTACTGTTATTAAAAACAAATGCCCAGGTGGTGGAATTGGTATACACACACGGTTGAGGGCCGTGGCACCTAGTGCATGCGGGTTCGAGCCCCGCCCTGGGCACATAAAATTCTAATATAAAGTATAAAAAAGGCAGAAAGTTTCCTTCCAGCCTGAATAAGTATTAGGGTAAAATACGTATCTCACTCATAAACCTATTCGCCAAAGCATCAGCTTCTTCTTGCGATTTCGCCTCGGTATAGATTCGCAGAATCGGCTCAGTATTTGAAGCCCTCACATGCACCCAAGAATCAGGAAAATCAATTTTTAATCCATCAATTGTGGTACATTTTTCGTTCTGGTACTTCTCCTCAAGACTTTTGAGAATATGTGAAATTTGTTCCCTATCATCAAGGGCGATTTTTTCCTTTGCCATGAAATAGCTGGTGTACTTTCCTCGCAACTCGGATAACTTTTTGTCACTCTCTGTGAGGTAACTCAAAACCAACGCAATACCAATGAGCGCATCACGTCCATAATGGTGAGGCGGGTAGATAACTCCCCCATTCCCTTCTCCGCCGATGACCGCATCAACTTCTTTCATTTTTTCAACAACGTTAATCTCGCCAACCTTGCTGGCGTAATAATCGAGTCTGGAGCTTTCTGCAATATCCCGAACTACTCTGGATGAAGAGAGGTTTGAGACAACTGACCCTGGTGTTTTTGATAGTATATAGTCCGCAACAATCGCGAGCGTGTACTCCTCTCCGACCATTTCCCCTGTCTCAGATACGAGAACGAGACGGTCAACATCAGGATCAACCGCGATTCCAAAATCTGCTTGCTTATCTATAACGGTTTGTTTTAAATCACCAAGGTTCTGTTCAAGAGGTTCAGGAACGTGTGCAAATTCACCGTTCGGTTCGCAATATAATTTAAAACATTCAACGCCAAGCGCTTCAAGCAGTTTTGGCACTGCAATGCCACCAACTGAATTTATACCGTCAACAACAACCTTGAATTTCTTTGCTCGAATTGCTTCACTATCAACAACATCAAAACCGAGAACTTGCTCTACATGCCGCTCTATGGCATTTTCATCAACTGAATACGAACCTATGTGGTTTACATCGGCGTATTCGTACGCGCTTTCTTTCACAAGGTTTAAAATCTCCTGACCGTTGTCTCCATTCAAAAATTCTCCCTGTTCATTGAGCATCTTGATCCCATTGTATTCTTTTGGGTTATGACTTGCGGTGATGATTATGCCACCTTCTGCTCTGTGATGTCGTACCGCTATGCCAACCGTAGGTGTCGGCACCATGCCAAGGTCAATGGTATTGATACCGAGACCCTGAAGAGTAGCAACCGTCAGCTGCATAATCATATCCCCTGAAATGCGTGCATCGCGACCAATAACAACAGTAACAGTATCGTACTTGTTTTTTAACCATGTTCCATAGGCGGAAACAAAAGACACAACATCAATCGGAGTTAAATTTTCTCCCATTACACCACCAATGGTTCCGCGTGTTCCAGATATCGTAGAAATGAGCATATGCAACCTATTTTAACTTATTTTGTTAATTTATACGAAGCTTTGGGATAAATGGCAGTCAACTCGTCATGAACCTCTCTTGCATGCGCAGGAGCGTGGTATCGCCCGTACAACACGAGGTAGTGGTTCATGTTCCTCCACTCCGTCTTCGGTGTTATTTCCATGAGGTCGCGTTCAATAGAAACAGGCGAGTATGGCGGATCCACTAGGTCAAATTTCCGACTGATTCTGATTGCGTGGGTGTCAATCGCTATACCTTCATGAATATTATAGAGGTTCGAGAGGACAACGTTTGCGGTCTTCCTCCCTACACCAGGGATTTTTTGGAGTTCTGCGAGAGTTCGTGGTAATTTACCATCGTAATCTTTCAAAACTTTTTTGGCAGCTGCAATAATATTTTTTGCCTTGTTTCGATAGAAACC
>JAGQMO010000065.1 GCA_020428615.1 Patescibacteria group bacterium
GGATCGTTCGACTTGCATGCCTTATCCACGCCGCCAGCGTTCATCCTGAGCTAGGATCAAACTCTACTAAAAAATAGCGGAGATTATACATCTCGTTTATTCATAGAACGAAACAAAAATTTTCGTTTCGTCTGTTCTTACTCTCTCTAAAATACTGGAATATTTTGGTTGCTTCTCTTTATATAAATAAAGAGAAACATTTTGCATGCTCTTTTCATTATTGAAAAGAGCAGATCATAGCCACAAACGTGCATGCGTTTGTGGCTACCTTGTATTCAATTGGGAAATAACTAACAGGGAGCATTATACATAGATCAAAGAACCGCGCAAGCATTTTTCAGCACTCGATATACAACGTGTGCAAATTGTACTGGCGTTTAAAATATGAGATACTAAACGCATGTTACATAACGAAACAATTGCCTTTTCATGGGAGACGCCAGAGTTTGAATTCAAAGAAAAACGCAAAGACTGGTACTGGATCGTAGGCGGAGTTGGTGTCGCCTTGATCGTGATTTCTATTATTATGGGCAACTACTTGTTTGCATTTCTCATTGCTATCGGCGCTTTTTTGATGATGAACATGGCATCGCGCGAACCGCTATCCATGTCAGTCGCTATCAGCGAAAAAGGAGTAGAGATTCACAACGATATGTACAACTATAATTCGCTCTACAGTTTTTGGGTTACCTATAATAAGAAGGGTGAACCAATTCTCCTCTTGCTCTCAGATAAACGCATCTCACCAATTGTATCAATCGTCATTGATGACAATATTGACCTCATGGAGTTGCGTAATTACTTGTTGCAATTTATTGAAGAACAAGAAATGAAAGAGTCGTTGACCGACCGCATCATCGACCGGATTGGGTTTTAAAAAAATCACCTCCTCATGGATGGTGATTTTTTTAAAATTGTAATTGTGGTTAAGATGTCAAACAACCCATCATGGAAAATTCATTAAGGGGTAAAAAACAAATTGAGTAACCTAGATCATAGCTCATTTGTTTCAAGTCTTCTGGTGAAATTCCAGTCGAACCAAATCCTAAATCATTAGAGATACAAAATTCTTTGACAGTTAAAATATGATCCCATTCTTGTTGGTACATTTGCAACCGTTGTTCAGTGTGATAGTGTCCGGCAAGGTAAAAACTGAAATAAAATGTCTTGGAAATCCTCATCATTTCAGTAAAGATCTTTTTTTGATCATTCATACTAAAATTGCATATAGTTCCCATATTGAGAACTGAAATATCAAACGAAAGATCAGTAAACGACGTACTCATAAAATCTTGTTGCAAGAAAGAAACATTAGCAACTCCTAATTGCCGTTGAAATTTCTGAGCATATTCAACGAGTTCTTTGAATTTCTCAATACCAGTAACATGTTCATTAAAACGTGCCAACTTCAAACTATCTTGTCCTAACCCCGAACCTGCAACGAGTATTTTTTTATTTTCAAACTGTTGTCGAAAAATCTTTTGCTCGGAAGCTAGTAAATTGTATTTTATGTTTGCAATTTTCGGATTATTTGCTCGCTGTAAAGCTTCAATAATATTTTGAACATTACTATTTTTATACTTAAAACTCATCACGATATTTTTTATAAAGTTTATTTGTTTTAAATAATATAATTTTACATAGAAAAGTAAATAAAAAGCCGTTCCTGTTAGGTACTTGGCTTAATGATGTGCTCCCACCAAGAATCGAACTTGGATCGTC
>JAGQMO010000066.1 GCA_020428615.1 Patescibacteria group bacterium
CGCATTTTTTTGAAATCTATTTTTCGTGGATACGCAGAATATCCCGCAATGACGATGGTTGGTTTTTCTTTTTTAGCAATTTTCTTCAACTCGTCGTAGTTAATTTTTTCGGTTGTTGGATCAACGGTGTAGGGTACCTGTTTCCAAAACTTTCCCGAGAATGACACATTGTGTCCGTGAGTGAGGTGTCCCCCGTGTGAGAGTACCATTCCCATAATTTTGCCACCTCTTGGTACGAGCGCCTGGTACACCGCAATGTTTGCTGGTGAACCTGAGTGCGGTTGTACGTTGACCCCCCACTTTTTTGGATTGAGTTTAAAGAGTTTCAACGCGCGATCAATGGCGAGATTTTCAATTTGATCGATAATTTCGTTTCCACCGTAGTAACGAGCCCCTGAATATCCTTCAGCGTACTTGTTGGTAGTTTCCGTTCCGAGTGCCTTGAGCACGTCTTTTGATACGTAGTTTTCAGATGCAATGAGATTGATGACTGATTTTTGTCGTTTTTTTTCTGTGGCGAGTAAATTTTTCACTTTGGTATCTTTCATGGCATCAGTATAGCAAACCATATAAAAAAAGAAGCTTGCCGAAGAGCTCCTTTTCTTACTTAGTCTTTACTGATCGTCTTTAGTTTTTATGCGTATGAGAACTTCTTTGCCTTTGTCGTTAATGATTTTCTTATACTTGCGTTTCTTGTTAATGGCAATCTTCCGAACAATTTCCTCTTCGAGATCAAATCCCATAATTTCAGAAATACCGAGCAAGAAAATGGCAACGTCTGCTAATTCTTCAGCAACACCGTCTTGATCCAGATTATATTTTTTGAACGCCTCAGAGAGTTCTTCATGAGCTCGACAAAACTCAAGAGCAATATCGGTGAGGTTAAAGCCCTTGTCTACTTTGTTTTGGTATACGTCTTTTTGTAACTGTGCTAAATCAATCATAGTATTATTGGTTATCGTACGCTTCGGTATCAGTATTCAACAGATCAAACGCAATGTTTGCCTCGATAAAGACTTCTTTGGAACGAGTACCTGCGTGGTAATCACGAAGCGCTACGACACGTTTAATTCCTGCATTAATAATGAGCTTGGCACAGGCGTAGCATGGAGTCATTTTGCAATATAATGTTCCGCCCTCGATGGACACCCCATGACGCGCAGCGGCTGCAATCGCATTCTGTTCTGCATGGGTGGTACGAATACAATGTTGAGACTCAGTTCCGTCCGGGTTGGTTACGGTGTGCATCTCATGTCCAACATCATCACAGTGAGCAATTCCAGAGGGCGCTCCTGCATAACCGGTTGCAAGAATGCGATTATTTCGAGTGATCACAGCACCTGCCTGACCTCGATCACATGTTCCTCGTTTACCTACCGTATGCATTATTTCAATGAAGTATTCATCCCAGCTTGGACGGGCGTGCGCATGTTCATTCATACCTTTTATTATAAGTTTGATTACAAAAAGACCAAACGCCTATTGTGATATACTTGGGGATATGTACACCTGGTTCAAAAACCTGTTTACAACCACACAACCTGAGATTGTGATGATTGCAGCTATTCAAAATGATCGAGGTATTGGATACCAAGGCGACCTGATTCACCAAATAAAAAATGATATGAAACATTTTGTTGATGCAACGAGCGGGCACACGGTCATCATGGGAAGAAAAAATTGGGAATCAATTCCTGAAAAATATCGCCCACTCAGTCATCGACAAAACATCATTATCAGCAGAGATCCAAATTATCAAGCAACGGGTGCGCTTGTTGTTACTAGTTTGAAAGAGGCGATCGCACAAAGTGATCGCAAAAAAATATACATTATCGGTGGCGGACAAATATACACGCTCGGACTTCCCTATGCGGATACCCTCGACCTGACAATTGTTGACGCACATAAACTTGCTGATGTGTTCTTTCCTGAATTTGAAAAATCATTTCAACTGACAACATGTTCCGAAGAAATGCGTGATGAGAGAACGAATGTGACTTATACTTTTCAAATTTGGAAACGGACATAACAAAAAAAACACCTTTCGGTGTTTTTTTTGTTATCCAACAATTTCAATACCTGCAGCGCGACATGATCCTGCAACAATTTTCTTTGCTGCATCAATATCGTGTGCATTGAGGTCGGGCATTTTAATTGCTGCGATCTCGGTAAGTTGCGCATCAGTGATTTTTCCTGCTTTTTTGGTATTTGGTTTTCCTGAACCTCCTTTAATCCCAGCAGCTTTAAAAATAAGTCCTGCAACTGGCGGGGTTTTGAGCACGAAATCAAACGAACGATCTTCGTATACATTGACCACCACAGACAATTTATTTCCCATTTGGTCTTGGGTTGCCGCGTTGAATTGGTTTACGAATTCTCCAATATTGATTCCCGCCTGACCAAGAGCTGGTCCGAGTGGAGGCGCAGGATTTGCTTTCCCGGCATCAATCTGAAGTTTTAGTTGTTTTACAAGTTTTGCCATAATAATGAATAGTAGTTAGAGTTACAGTTTCTTAATCTGCAAGAAATCAAGTTCAACGGGAGTCTCCCGTCCAAACATAGATACGAGTAGTTTAACTTTTCCGCGTTCAGTGTCAATAGCGTTAATTTTTCCTTCAAATTCAGAAAACGGACCATCGGTAATGAGCACTGTCTCTCCGATTTCGTACTGTGATTCTTGTTCAATATGAGCCGTTTGCATGCGAGCAAAGATCGCATCAATTTCTTCTTGTTTGACAGGAACAGGATCAGTTCCTCCAGCTCCAATAAATCCAGTTACGCGAGGAGTATTACGCACAATATACCAAGATTCTTCGGTAACGATCATGTCAACGAGTACATATCCGGGATAGATCTTTTCTTCGACCTCAACACGTTTACCATTTTTGATTTTGACTTTTTTCTCAACAGGAACGAGCACGTCAAAAATAAGATCTTGTACACCGAGTGATTCAATACGCTGTCGCAGATTGCGCTCAACGGCATTTTCATACCCTGCGTAGGTATGAATGGCGTACCATGCGCGTTCTTTTTTTACCGCATTTTTGTTCTTTTGATCAGACATACATTTGGTTTAGATAAGTTCTCGAAGACCAAAGTGAGTAAAGAGGTAATCAAAGAAACCGAGGTAGTACGCCACAAAAATTGAAACAAGGATGACAATAAAAGCGTATAACATTGTGGTATTTCGACTTGGCCAGACTACTTTTTTCATCTCAGCATGAACATGTTTAAGAAATTTCATAATTCGCAACGCGAAACCATTAGCAATTTCGCAATCTAAAAACCCTTCGGAATCTTCTCCTCTGGGCTTTTATATGCACCCACTATATAGCCGATAGGTGAATAAGTCAAGACACTAGATTTATGTTTCGTCTTGAATATGTAGTAAAATAACTGTGTATGAAGAGAAATAATAACAAAGGTTTTACATTAATAGAATTACTCATCGTTATTGCTGTGATCGGCATCTTAGCAGCTATAATTTTCGGGCAGCTTGGATCATCACGCATCAAAGCCAAAGATGCGGCAATTGTTCTTGAAACCAAACAACTGCTCACGCAGGTCGAGCTCGAAACGAAAGGTGCCGGAAATTATACAGGGGTATGTGATTTGTTTGATGAAGATGGTAATCAGTTGAAAAGAATCAAAACTGATATTGAGGATAATGGTGGTATTTGGGAGGGTTGTGTTGATGGACCGGATTCATATGCGGTCACAATCACCCTTAACTCTGCACAAGCAAACAATATCTTTGCAAATACCGCATATGCGCAAGTGCAAGCATTCAACAATCTTAATTTGAACAATAATCCTTCCGTTGGATATAATGGTGTTCACTCAAACCAAGAACTTCTCTTGTCTGAGACCTACATTAAAGCATTGCGTCAAATTGCCGAGGAAAACAACGATAACTTTATTGAACCATCATACTATTGTACAGGAGCAGTACCTCCTCATATCGAGGGGGGAAACTTCCTTGGCGGATTCCTCTACCAACTTCCGGAATCAGGATGTGGCTCTCAAGTCAGCTCATCAGAAGTAGCAGCAGAAGTATACGCTGATGCAAGCGGTAATGATTATGGAGTGAGTCTTGGTACACACCCTATTGATCCGCTCAGACCTACTGATACAGATACTAATTCTATCAGCGAACAATCACACACATTATAATAAAAGGCCCTAATGGCCTTTTATTATTTAATACGATAAATGATATTTACGGTTGAGGTAATGGTGTTTTCGCCCGTTGGTAAGTCGGGTGCTACTGAACGCGCATCTTCTTCATACGCTACAGCCGAGAGTGTTTTAGCGTAGTACGGTTCAGGATAGTATCCGTTCCCACCTTCATTAAAGGAAACCACCTTGCCGAGACGTACACCGAGATCTTTGGCAAGTTGTTTCGCCTTCTCTTTCGCTTCGGCAATGGCCATCTTTCTAGCTTCATCTTGCAGATCATCAGGTTCGTCAATATGGAAGTTTGGACCATACAAATTCTCTACCCCAATCTCACCAAAGAGCGTAAGAACTTCTGGAACTTTGTCAAAATCACGGAGTTTCACTGAAACATTCTGGCTGACATCAAAACCGACTTGAACTTGTTTTTGGTTTTCTCCTGGGAAGTATACCGTACCGTCAACCCCCACCTTTTGCGTTGTTTGATCGACACGTACCCACTCGTATCGCGGATACATGGTATAGGACTCTGTCTTAATATCTTTTTTATCAACACCAATACGATCAAGTCCATCGAGAATGGTCGCTAATTTTTCAGAAATGACCGACTGTGCTTCGTCAGTGGTTTTTGACGTTTCTCTGACCGTAAACGAGAATGTTGCCACATCAGGAGTAGCATTTACCTCCGCCGTACCGGTCACTGAAATAGTGTCTCCATCATAATTTTTGTTGCCCTTCACGACAAAACCAGTCAGTGTGATCGCGAGGATTGACAACACGAGCAGAAATACTGTCCCCGCATACATGAGTAATTTAATATGACCCTGGTGGTCTTCATTTTGATTCTTTTTTGATTTCATAACACAACCAGTATACACTGCTTGGTATAAAAATAAAAAAGACGTCTATCATTCCGTCTGATTACGAACAAAACAACTCTTCAATTTCTTCTGGATTGGTTAGGTGTTGAGTTGTATTATGTTTTGGACGCGCATAGTACAACCGAAATGGATCAATGACAATTGGGGTTTCCCCGAATTTTCTAAAACTACATTCAAGGTACACACCAGGATGCTGTTCTCGAGCCAAACCAGAAGACGCTGCGGTTCCCAGAATCGTTTTAATTGAAACTGGTACGATCGGATGACTACCTAAACTTATTTCTCGAAGCATTTTTTGATACGAATTAAATTTTATCAATGGTTTTTTGAGATGACAGTACATGCTATGAAACACATATCCATCTTCTGTAACAATATCAGGGTGCGATAACAGAACATAATAACCATTGACGGCTCCGTACCCTGCATATTCGAGAACACCGGGATAGATGGGGTAGATTTTTCGATTTCGTGTAAGATCAAGGGACAACCCTGCATGAAAATACTGTGATTCTCTCGTTACCGGATGTACACGAAAACCAAAATAACCAAAACGTTGGTCAATGTAATTTTTAATGTCTCGAATAACGGGAGATCGAAATGAAACGGTCTTGAGAAACCGATACACCTCTTTCCAAAAATCAGCATGATGTTCCAAATCGGGGATAGCGTAGGGTTCTTCAAACAGAGGTCTATTTGGACGTAATGTACTTTTATCAACAATAGGAGGAAGATGAATCATCAGCACTATTATAGTAGAGGTTCTCTCCTCCTGCAAAAAAGAGTGTCTATAAAATCAAAACTTCGGGTTCAAGCGTAATACCAAAAACCGATTGTACATGATCCATGATTGTTTTCGCAAAACTCCAAACTTCAGATCCAGTAGCTCCACTTCGATTCACCAATACAAGAGCATGTTTATCATATGTTCCCACAGAACCGTTCTGCACTCCTTTGTATCCTAAATGTTCAATCAACCATGCCGCAGAAACTTTTATCTGATCGTTCGGTGTATCAAAATATTTAATATCAGGATAATCTGTTTCTAATGTTTCT
>JAGQMO010000067.1 GCA_020428615.1 Patescibacteria group bacterium
CGTGCTATCAATACCACACGATATTTCAAATATTCCGGTATCGCTCTGTCCCACATTCCTAGCGTTGACATAATATCCAACACCCATGTCTTCTCGCAAACGTTCAAAGAGTCGTGATGACATACCTCCACCAAGAAGAGAACCAAGAACTTTTAAACTCATAGTATCTTTATGATGAAACCCAACGGTTTGATATCCGAAAATAACATGAGTTTGATCGGTTGATTTGTGTTGCACTGCAATTCGAGGCGTACGTTGAGAAATCGTTACTGGATTTTGAAGACTCACTTTTCCACGAGTAAGTGAAGAGAAATGAAGCTCAATTTCTCGCACTACATCGTGATGAGTAATATCTCCGGCAACAACGACTACAGTTGATTGTGCAACATAATGTTGAGCATGGTAGTTGAGAAAATCATTTCGCGTCATAGTGTTGATATTGTTTTTAGGACCGAGAATACTGAAACCGGCTGGATGGTTTGGTCCGTATACGAGCGCACTAAAAAGGTCATGGACTTGTTGCATTGGCATATCTTCGTACATGCTGATCTCACCAATAATAACACCTTTCTCTTTCTGAATTTCTTCTTCAGGGAACGTAGAATGTTGGTAAATATCTGCTACCATTGCGAGCGTCTTCTTCCAGTGTTTTGTAATTGATTTCACATAATACCCTGTGAGTTCATATGAGGTAAAAGCGTTCGTTTCTGCACCAAGACCGTCAAGGTAACGCACAATTTGTTTACCGGATTGAGTCTGAGTGCCTTTGAAACACATATGCTCAAGAAAATGAGAAATACCATTATTCTCTTTTGATTCAAAACGCGAACCAGTGTGAACGAGCGTCATTACAGTCAGAGACGGACTCTCTACAGGAATCGTCATTACTGTTAATCCATTCTGTAATTTTTTAATTCTTGGTTTTTTCATAATCGTGTGGAGTCAATGCAAAGTACAGTACAGTTAGCATAATCCCAAAGGTAATGGTCATCATCAACACCGGTTCATGCGTGAATGGTGATCGCACAATTGAACCAACTGTTCCTAAAAGAGAATCGGGTGCGGTCACAATGTGCCAACTATTGAGACGCACATAGCGACCGATGTAGACACCGAATCCAGATACAAGCGCAATAACACCAATTGACCAGATCGGCCATTTCAATGAATTTCGAACGAGTCGTGTGCTGGTTACCCACGATAGTACACCGATCGTTGCATAGAGAAAGAGCATCAGTGCATCGTACCAAAGTGAAGATTTCGGACCGACATCTGCCATATGAATAAAATCGGTTAATAGGTAGGGTGCATTAGGTAAAAACACGAGCCAGAGAAAAACAAAAATACTAGATAACCAGTTTTTATTACGAAACAATACATACAACCACGCACAGAATAGAGGAATGATAGCCAAAAATAAGTTCCAATTTAACCATAAATATGAATCATAACCGGTAACAAAAAACCGAATAATGTTCATAGTCACTGCGAGGAGAACAATTATCGCTATTGTTTTAATGTTGTTATAAAAAAAATCCATATTTTACAGGTTACACAATTAATTTATTACTTACGTAATCCGCTAATTCATGAATCCCGACTCGTTCTTGTTCCGTTGTATTTCTATCCCGAATTGAGACCATACCATCTTCAAGAGTCTCATAATCAACAACAACACAAAACGGAGTTCCAATTTCATCTTGACGGCGATAACGCTTCCCTATATTTCCATTATCGTCCCACGCAACATTCCCAAATTGGGACTTCAACATACCAAATACCTCTCGTGCCTTTTGTACGAGTTCTTCTTTGTTTTTCACAAGCGGTGATACAGCAATTTTATACGGAGCAACCTGAGGGTGGAGTGCGAGGTATGACCGAGTGTTGCCGTCAACTTCATCTTCACGATACGCTGATGCAAGTACAGCAAGAATGGTTCGATCAAGACCCATTGATGGTTCAATAATATGAGGAATATATGTTTCACCATTAGACGGATCAACATATCGGAGATTTGTTTTTGAATAGGTGGCATGTTTTACCAAATCATAGTCTGTACGGTACGCTAATCCGTAAAGCTCTTTCTGGCCAAAAGGAAAATTAAATTCAAAATCAATTGTACGTTTTGAATAATGGGCTCTGTCTGTTGAATTCACTTCAATCTCTTGGAGTTTACTCATATCGATACCGATCATATCACACCATTCAAGTATTTCTTCTCGCCAGTATTCAAACTGTGCTTCCCATACTTGCGGATGAATAAAATATTCAATTTCCATTTGTTCAAATTCACGTATACGAAAAATAAAATTTCGAGGGGTAATTTCGTTGCGATACGCCTTCCCGATTTGAGCAACACCGAATGGAATCTTTGGGTGCATAGAATCCATAATGTTTTTATAATTAAGAAAAATTCCTTGAGCTGTTTCAGGACGAAGATATGCTGTAGCTGAGGAATCTGACGAAGAACCTAATTGCGTTTTTAGCATAAGGTTAAACTCTCGAATGTCTCCGAGTGTATTGCCCTCAGGAGACAAAACAGAATGCTTTTTGAGAGCTTGTCCCATATCTTCAATTGTCATTCCTTCGGGGTTTATACCATTTGATTCAAGCAAATGATCAACGCGATACTCGATCCCTGTTTTTATATCAACAACCAACGGATCAGAAAACCCACCCACGTGACCAGAAGCAGTGAGTGGTTGTTCTCCCATAACAATGGCAGCATCAATGAGAAACATATCATCTCGATCTTCAACGAATTTTTTAATCCAAAGATTTTTGATGTTATTTTTGAGGAGAGACCCCAGCGGTCCGTAATCATAGATTCCTGCTAACCCTCCGTACAATTCTCCAGATTGAAAAATAAAACCTCGATGTTTACAGAGTGTTGCAATTTTTTCCATTAAATGTTCTTGATTATCCATAGTGTAAGTGTACTCAGTGAATGATAAAAAACAAGAATATACGCTCTTGTTTTTTATGGCATTACTTGTCCGTTTCCAGAGGAAGCTTGAGATTCTTGGAGATTGTTGACGATAGGATTCTTTTTGAATGTTAGATTGGTATCGGTAAAATCATCAGAACCTGATAACAAAATTTCTCCCGTAAGGTCAAGATCACTACCAATTTGAGATACAGACGGGGTCACTTTTATCTGGACTGAAAGTTGTCTTGGTTGAGTTGTACCAACGCCAAGTCCAGAAGGCAAATCACCCAGTTTCCAAGTCATTTGGCGGGTATTGGTATTATAGGATACATTATTGCGTTCAACCGAAGGAGCAACTGCGTTTACCCATTCAACGTAGTTTGGCAATGTTGTCGTTAATTCTGCTGCAGAAACAGCATTTGATGAATTGCTGATTCGAAATACTAACGTGTAAGTGGTTGGAAGATTTGCTCGAGGAGGAAGTGGTCCTGAATTGTTAAACGGACCATCATAATAGAACACATCAGGTAAAACAGCGATGTCATAGTGTGTATGCAAACTCTGACATCGCTGTTTTACCTGATGTG
>JAGQMO010000068.1 GCA_020428615.1 Patescibacteria group bacterium
TCAATTTATCATGTTCTCTACGCCCACCCATTTGCCATGTTCCAAAGCCGTATACAGGCATAGAAAAACCTGTTGTTAATTTTTTTATTGGTATGTGCATAAATACTATTTTATAAATTACATAATAATATGATTATTAATATAATCACGCAGTTTAGTAATCATATCCTCAGTATCAATGTATTCGATATGAACGTCTGTAACATACCTCATTGAAGACGAGGATTTGCTGCCCTTTTTGTAAATATTTACTATTGGAACTCCGTACATATCAGCCCACCCTAACTCAATACCAGAACCAGTTGATGGCATTGATGATTCAGCAATAATCAAATCTTGGGATTGGATCATTTCTTTGGTTATAGTTTCCTTGCCAAATTCTTGGGGCAACTTAATTTCATGTTGAGCATTAAAATCAGAATTTCTGATTGGATCATACAAATCCGTTTTTACGTCAATGTCACTTGAATGTGTTACGAATATTTTCATGTGTTAATTATATCAGATATATGTCAATAGAAATCATTCTTTAAGTGAAATCACCTGTATTCCCTTTTCTTCGATGTCTTTTTGAGACCAGAAAACGGTGAGATCATTAAGGTGCCACCTGCCTACGTATCCGACTGTCCGCTTTAACTCACGACCTGTGTAACATTCGGTTTTCGGATCCCATTCCTTTAAAACGAGCGTGTCCCCTTCATTCACCTCAAAATCGTTGAGTCGCAACTCAAACGTTTTCTTTCCATCAAGAATTTCCTGAAAGTATTCCGGCCAAACTTTTTTCTGTATGGTGTTCATATCAATAAGTATAACAACAAACTCTTGCTAAAAAGCTACAAGTCTATTAGAATTTAAAAAAATTGTGATTATGAATATATCATATTTTACATTCGTTGGATTTTCAATCCTTTTAATAGTTGGAGTAATATTTGACCTCATTTTTTTGCTAAAGAAGTTGAATTCAAATCAATTCCAAAAGACAGAACTTAACAAAAATCAACTTAAGAAAGAGCTTGACTTTGAAGAACAAGAACATATCTACTACCTCATGAAACAAAATTGGCAGTCTAATTATGGTTATCATACTGGCTACTAATAAGTGAGGATTAGGAAGAAATAACTAAACCCCCCAATGAGTTTCATTGAGGGGTTTTCATTATTTTAGCAATATTAATCAACAAGTAGCCGCGAGATGTTCAACGATTGGTTCCATAGCTGGATTAAAGTCAAACATTGCTGTCTTGGAAGGTTCAGAATTTCCAAAATGGAAACAAATGAGATTGTCAGAACACGGTTTAGCAGGCGTTAATTCGTAGTTAATGTACGAATATAATTGGGCATAGATATCCGATGTATAACAATATGCACGTTGGAGATAATCCATTTCTTCTTGATCTTCGGGATTATTCGGTTGATGATCCATAAAATACCCAATGGCCTCAAGGCAAAAACGCTTATACCTTTTGGTATCAAGTATGTGCGCATGCCAAAATGGATCGACAAAATCTGAAATTGCATGTGGATTTTTGGGATCAAATACTGCAACGGCATAATACTGTTTTAAAGCCAATATGCCTTCTTCGAGTGTGTGTTCATCAGAGGGTTTACCTTCTAGAATAAGTTGTTTCTTGGCTTTAATTTTCACCAAGAAAAAATCTTCGGCATCAATTCGTTGAACGCGTTTAAGTTGTTCAGCGTTCATTGGGACTTTGATAGTGTCAATTAGATTTATCATTTTGTAGGGATTTAAAGGTTCGCCTCACATTTTACCTTATTTCCTAAAATAAGCAAAATTTTATTGCTAATAAGAAAAAATATTAATAATCAAAGTGCTGTTCTTGTATGGTGATTTTTGAGTTGCTGCGTGCTTAGGTTGAGTACCTAACCACTTCAATGTTTTAAAGGGTTTTTGAGGAAATAAAAGAGAATGAAAGAAGAGATTGAACGCTTCAAGAAGTTTCAGGAGGTAATGAACACTGAAAATACTGATATTAAAGTTAAAGATATTGATATTAAAAACTACCTAAAATATCTCTTGAAAAACGGATCTGTCTTAGAGAAACGTGAAGTATTGGGGAATGTTAAAACGAAAATACTACTAACAAATAAATCCTTAAAGCTATTTTAATTAACGGTAGCCAACCAAACTTTTTGAGTACTCTGGGGTCTTGTTCTCGACTTTATATTCCAAACTTCTTTTAAAAGAGATTCGAACTCTATATTTGAAGATTCGTTCATTTTCTTGAGTTTATTGTCTACGGCTGTAGCAACCCTAAGTGCATACAAACGATGATGACCATCTGCAATTTCATAATTACCGTCCTGACTGAGTAAACATGGTGGTTTGGGAAATTCACCATGCTCAAGAATATAAGACAGTATTTCTATAGATCGTTCACTGGTTATCTCTCTGAAAATACTGCTTGGATCTTCTGTATCAAACGAAAAACTACCAGCTATTGCATAAATTGCATTGTCAGGATCATCTGAAAAACTAAAATCAGAGACCTCCATATCTATTAAATTCCAAGAAACATTCTTCCAAAAATCTAAAGACTTAAATAGGAAAATCGGCCCGCAATTTGAAACGTCTTCAGGGGGCCATCTACGATGATGTCTCAGCACCCACTCCTCAACAATCTCCTCTGGGAAATTAGTAAGGTCTTCTCTGATTTTTGTCTTTAACGCTTCTTCGTCCATTTTTAAAATTTAAACCTATCTGAGTAGGCCTCCTCTACGTGCTGCCAGACTAGGATTCGAACC
>JAGQMO010000069.1 GCA_020428615.1 Patescibacteria group bacterium
ACCCACAACTCCCAATCCAACATGTCGGATCATCATAGCATAAAATTGCTCACGATTTTCTGTATAGATTCCAAGCGAAGTTGAAATAAAGGTTATCAGTCCAACTGCTAAAAGAATGAATATCATCCACAGAAACTTCTTATCGATTGAATGTTTTTTACTCGTTTTCTTCATATGATTAATTTATGCAATAATGACAAGAATAATTCCAAGCGCTGAACACATTACTGAAAAAATCCAATACCTCATGGTTATTTTAGATCGTGTCCAACCAAGGTGTTCAAGATGATGGTGAAGCGGTGCAATGCTTAATATTTTTTTATGAAACAAACGCCGCGCAATAATTTGTGCTAACGATGATGCTGAAGTAATTACCAACGGTAACCCAATAATAACAAATTCAATAACTGTATCTGTGAGGAAAATAATAACAGCGAGAGAAAGGGTTAGTGCAAGCATTCCTGTCTCTCCTAGATAAAAACGTGCTGGTGGAATATTAAACCAAAGAAACGCAAGGAGCGCTCCCATAACAACAAATGAGAAGGTGGCAATATCAAATTGTGATTGGATAATGCCAATAAACCCATACGCAGCAAAAATATTTGCGAGTACCCCTCCTGCAAGCCCATCAATTCCATCTATAACACTGCTTGAAAACAGCGCAAGTACAACAAACATGATAAAAAATATAATACCGAAACCAAGTACAATGTTGTGATCAGTGAATGGGATATTAATACTCTCATACCCAAGACGATGGTAAAACCACAATCCTTCTATGGCTCCCAAAAACAAGACGAATGCTATTCGGATTCTCCTTGGAATACCGATAGCAAGTTGTTTTCGTGTTCCGAAAATCTGTAGCAAATCATCTATAAGACCGAGTCCGGCTCCTAACAACAATGAAAGAAATGGGATTAAGGTTTGGTTTCGACTCATGAATTCAATATCTTGAAACCCAAGCCGTAATAGTATTGGTGAAATCAATATTGAAACGCATATAGTCAAGGTGATTGAAAACCAAACAATTATTCCTCCGACTCGAGGAGTTTTGGTTTCTTCGATATTATGAATACGTTCAAAATCTTCCCCCATACTATTTCCGTTTTTGTTGATGTTTGAGGCATCAATTCGAGAGGATCTCTTCCATAGCTTATATTTATAGAATATACGAGTAAAAACCGGGGTGAGTACAATCCCGAGTACAAACGCAATAATCGTTGGTAGCAAAATTTTAAAAAGCAATAAAGTCTCAGTCATAATTATTTTTCAAACACACTACTCCCCTTCTCCCACAATAATAGGTTCAGTATCGTGTTGATCTTCCAAGAATTGATCTTCGAGATCATTTAGTTTTTTCTGTACGTCTTCAAAACCGGGCATAGCAGAAACCTCAGATATCCCAAGGTGAGAAAGTAAATCATGAGTTGGTATATAAAGCGGAGAACGCTTATCAAGTAGATTCTGCTTTTTTGTAATGAGTCCTCGTATGAGTAAATTCCTAAGTATGAAAATTGAGTTCACTCCTCGAATATCGTCAATTTCAGGTTTCGTTACTTTTTTCTTGTATACAATAATAGCAAGTGTTTCGAGCGCCTGCTTACTGAGCTCTTTATGTTCTTGGCTTTTAATAATTTTCTCAATAATTGGTGTTGCAATAGATGCTGTCATGAGTGACACCCCATCTTCATTCATTACCAACTGAATTCCCCTATCGCTATAGTGGTTTTGTTGCATATCAGCAACAATTTTTTTAATTTCGTTTGCTGAAATATTCAATGTTTTCGCAAGCCATTCGTAACGTACGGGCTCATTTTTATAGAGCAACAAAGCTTCAATTTTCTGTTCTATCGGTTTCATATTTTTCCTATATTTATGGTACTAAAGTTTTGTTTCTGAAGAACATGAATAGCGCCATTTTTAACTAACTCTAACATAGCAAGAAAACCAACAACGCGATAGACTCGTGTAGCTCGTGGATCATTTGTATTCGTCTGTTGAGAAATAAACGTATCGAAATCTGTCTCGAGGGCTTGAGTAATCCGTTCCGCCAAAGATTTCATCATATCTTCAATATGTACAGCTATTTTTACATATGCTTCTTTTTTCTTTTCTTCTTTTTCAGGAACTTCACGAAAAACGGAAATGAGAGCATCATGCAATGATCGAGTAGATATGGATGTATGGGGTTGGAATACGACTTGTCTCTTTGTTGTTTTGGGGTAGTAAAATTGTCGTGTTAATGAAAATTGTTCCTTAATGGTATGAGAAGAATCTTGGAAAAACTTTAAAAGAGCTATTCGCCTTTTGAGCTCATTGATATCACCTTCTTCTTCATTACTCAGGTCAAGTGTTGGAAGCAGGGATTTGGATTTAATCAATGTGAGCGTTGCTGCTACAAAGATAAAATGAGTTTTGTTTGATACAAGATCATCATCGAGATCTTGCACAAAACGAATATATTCGTCAGTAATTTCTGACAGCGAGATATCATTAATCGGTAATTTACGCTTCTCGATCATGTGCAGAAGAACATCAATCGGACCTGAAAAATTTTTGATTTCCAACATAAAAGAGTTCATAACTGACACTATTGTATCAATTCTGGTTCTGAAAGAGAAATTGACGGTTTCTGTAATTTCGTGTACCTTTGTAGATATGAAACTTGTTTCAGTACAAAAATCAATGTATCGACGATTTTGGCACCTATTTTCCAACACCAGGAAGATTGATTTTTGTACTGAATGTTCTCGTTAATTCCCCAC
>JAGQMO010000070.1 GCA_020428615.1 Patescibacteria group bacterium
AAAACGGTAGCCCCGAAGAGATTCATGGTATTTTATTCTGGCAGGTGAAAAATATTGCGCTGGTACATACATCATCGACTAATCCAGGAATGAATCCCTTTGTCTATAAAAAAACCATGCATTTTGCAAAGAATTTTTCCCATAAAGATATACAAGGGTTGAGTCGTTCACTTGCGCATATGTTTCATAATCGTGATACGTATTCAACGCTCGATGTTGAGCTTGAAAAGTTCATTCTCTCACTATAAAAACCAGCAGATGCTGGTTTTTATTTAATCAAGCTTTGGGTTCTCAGGACGAGGAGAAGGGTAATGTAGAAGAGGAGTGAGAAGAGCATGATAATTGCTTTTTTCACAATGCTGACACGTAACAAGACACGTTCTGCACCAATATCGAGACCCAGCATACCCACAACATTATTATCTCCATCAAGAACAGGTGCATACGCTGAAAACCATTCACCCCAACCATCAGTATATGGACCATCGGCGTAGGTAATACCGAGTTGATGATTGATTATATCTTTCTGTGTAGCATCAGGGTACAAATCACCGGGTGCTGAATAATCAAACGAGGCTGGATCTTCAGAGTCAACATAGAAAAATTGCTGATCGTATTCATTGAGACCCATAATATAGACAAACCGTATATCATCATTAGCAGCACGGAGTGCACGCATGTATTTCTTCAATTCTCTATACGATTCTTTTGATAGATCACTTTCGTTACCATCAAGACTTTGTATTAATTCTGGTTTGAGCAATATTGAAATAGTATTTGCTCGCATCAGGAGATTTTGTTTTTCATCAACTTTCATTTCGGGGACAACAAACTTTGTCAGAAATACTCCAGATATAGCAATGAGTATCAGGATAATAACTCCCAATCCTACATTTGTTGATACTTTTGTTGTTGTTTTCATAAATAAAATAGATTTACAGTTAGATGGTACATTTCTTTATTCATACATATGGTACTGTTCGGTTCGTTTTTCTTCGATACCACTTACATACTTTGAAACATCACGTGACAAGAACGAGAACAGAAATATGTTCGATATAATAACGATCGATATAATGAGCCAGGTTAAATTAAAATTTCCCATAATAGTTGTTGCATATTGTTATATTGTAGGACCAACACCACTTCTTTATTTTTAAATACACTACCGCAGTACCAAATTTCTATTGGCATGACACCTTCATACTACATAATGCCAATAATTTTTGCGACAAATACGGCATAGAAGAAGAGCATTGCCACTCCTTCCCATGGACGAATACGGTTATCGAACATAACAAAAAGTGCAATAAATGTGGCAATAACCAGAAACGGAAGACCAATCACAAATGTGGTTGGGTCAATTGCGAGTGGTTGAATTACCGCAGGGAGTCCAGCAATAAGAAGTACGTTGAACGTATTTGAACCGAGTACGTTTCCAACCGCCATACCATGATTTCCTCTACGTACTGCAGCGATTGAGGTGAGAATCTCAGGTAGTGATGTTCCAAATGCAACCACCGTGATGGTAAGTGTTGATGATGAAATATTAAGGAGTTCCGAGAGGGTTAAAATACTATCGATGAGATACTTTGCTGAAACGGCGAGTACACCAACGCTGACAATAATAATACCGATGTATTTCCACATATTGTTTTTATCAGTTGTGTCCTCATGACGCTCCTCCATATCGATCAGTTCATCTTGGTCGTTTTCACTTGGTTCAGATTTAATATTGTAGATGAGAAAAATACCAAAGAACACGAGGAGTGCAATTCCTTCAATCAGAGAAATTGTTTTGTCGAGTGCAAAGTACCCAAAGAGTGCCATCGACATAAAGAAGAAAGGTAGATCAACATCAATGAGTGATGTATTCATGCGAAGACCTTTTTTGGCAACGACTCCGGCAATTCCTAAAATGAGGAGCGCATTCGCAATGTTTGAACCAATAATATTGTCGGCAACAAATTCAGTAGTTCCCGCGCCGAGCGCAAAGAGGGATGAAACGAGTTCCGGTAATGAGGTTCCAATTGCCACAATGGTTGCACCAACAATAAATGAACTCATACCTAACATGAGGCCAATTTTTTCGCTGTATTCCGTAAAGTAATCAGCCGATTTAATGAGCCCAAACAGACTCGCTGCTAAAATAAGAATCCAAATAAGAATCATATCTGCATAGTATCACCAAACAAAAAACCACGCATGTGGTTTCGTGTCATGTCCCCCCGGAAGGGCTCGGTCACCACGATGACTCACGTACGATTTGTGCGAAATCTACTTAGAGCTCATCGTCTCGACCCCGCCGCTCGCGACAAGTACTCGCTATCGCTCGTCTTGTGTACCGCTTCACTCTTTTCGAGCCCTTTCGTGTGAATTCAAACAAAAATTCCAGAATACTCACGTATCCTGGAATTAATGTCTGATGTCCCCCCGGAAGGGCTCGAACC
>JAGQMO010000071.1 GCA_020428615.1 Patescibacteria group bacterium
AATATTCTTAAGAATATTAGAATAGGTTTTCTGCTTGCAACTCGCTGATAAACATTTTAAACTTGTCGTATATGAAGAAATTTATCTTACAGGTACTCGGAGTCGCGCTCGTTGTATATTATATTCTTCCGCGTCTTATTGATGGCATCAGCATTGATGGTGGTCGTGCCGCGATCATTGCGGCATTATTGTTTGCAGTGATTAATTTTGCGGTGAAACCAATCCTTCGCGTTATCACATTGCCTTTGAATCTTCTTTCGTTCGGGTTATTTGGTCTTCTTGTGAACGTACTCTTGTTTTGGTTTGTTGCTTCCATCATTGACGGTTTTACTGTGGTCAACTTTATGGCGGCATTCTGGGGGGCACTCGCTTTGACCGTTGCTAATTGGATTCTTGATAAACTCACTGATTAATCTTGATTACTGGCGTTGCCAGTTTTTCTTTTTTAGCAGAATCGATATACTAGAGTTATGATTTCCCTGTTTACAAAGAAAAAAATAATTGTAACTCACAACGGTTCATTTCATGCTGATGATCTCTTTGCATGTGCGACACTCGCGCTCTATCTTGAAAGAAAACATATTCCGTACAAAATAATTCGTACGCGTGATGAGGACATTATCCAGCGTGCAGATTATGTAGTTGATGTTGGCGGAGTATATTATCCTGAACACGATAGGTTTGATCACCATCAACCAGGAGGAGCAGACAAACGAGATAATGATGTTCCATATGCGGCATTTGGTTTGGTATGGAAAAAATATGGTCCGCTTCTGTGTGATCACAATGATATTGTTGTTGATATTGACCGGAGAATCGCACAACCAATTGATGCTATTGATAACGGGGTCAGTATTAGTGAACCAACTGAATGTGGTTTATGTGATTATGGTATGTATGGAATTGTGGGGGCGTATCAAAATACATGGAAAGAAGCGGGTGATACTAGACTACAGTTAAACTATTTTTTGATGTTGGTTGATTTCTTTAAACAATTACTCGAACGAGAAATATATCGTTCATACCATCGTTTAGAGATGATCGAAGAAATACAAAAAATTTACGATGCAGCAGACGACAAGACGATCCTTGAAATTCCTTACCATGTCAGTGTTGGGTCGTTGATTCAGGTTCTTGATAAACACAAAGAAGTTATGTTTATCGTATGTAGAAGCAATAATAACTGGAAAGCATTAGCGATGCGTAAGGAGGCCTGCTCCTTTGAAAATAGAAAATCTTTACCAGCAGATTGGGCAGGAAAACGCGGAGAAGAATTAGCAACAATCAGCGGTGTACCTGATGCGGTCTTTTGTCACAACGCGCTTTTTATGGCGGTGGCTGAATCTCGCGAAGGAGCTCGAAAACTTGCAGAAAAGGCGCTCGAACAATAATCACATTGCAAAAAAAACTGGATTCTCTAGACTGAAGTCATTATGGCTTTTGTTGATGAGGTACAATTACACATAAAAGCAGGCAACGGTGGAGACGGTGTTGTTCGTTGGCGTAAAGAAAAGTTCAAACCAAAAGGAGGACCATGTGGTGGTAATGGCGGAAAAGGAGGTGATGTGTACGCTGAGGCAGTTGTTGATCTTGGTTATCTTGATCACTATCTGCATACAAAACACTTTTCAGCAAACTCAGGTGAATCTGGAGGAAATAGTTCAAAAGAGGGTAAAAACGGTGATGACTTGATTTTGAAGTTTCCACGCGGGACTGTTTTGAAAAATACTATAACCGGTGAATCGCATGAGCTTGTGGAAGTCGGACAAACGATTAAGATTCTTGAAGGTGGTCGCGGTGGATTAGGAAACGAATATTTTAAATCATCCACAAATACTACTCCGTACGAATGGACACCAGGTAGTCCAGGAGAAGAAGCCGATTTTCACATTGAATTAAAATTATTCGCAGATATTGGGTTTGTTGGATTGCCAAGTGCGGGAAAATCAACACTTTTGAATGCTCTTACGAACGCTCAATCGAAAGTTGGAGCATACCACTTTACTACGCTTGACCCGCATCTTGGAGATATGCACGGATATATTTTAGCGGATATTCCAGGAATTATTGAAGGAG
>JAGQMO010000007.1 GCA_020428615.1 Patescibacteria group bacterium
GACGATTTGATGGTCGCCCTTTTTTGTTTCAATTATCTCCGCTTCACCACGAGTCACCACCCGACCACGACCCGTTGCGTAAGCATTTTTAATATCTTCGGTATTGTACGCTACTCCACCCAAAGGAAAATCAGGGCCTTGGACATGCTCGAGAAGGTCTCCCAAGCTTGATTGCGGATTCTCAATCAAAAGCACAGTAGCATCAATAATCTCGCCAAGATTATGTGGGGGAATATTCGTTGCCATTCCAACCGCAATTCCAAGTCCTCCATTTAAGAGAAGTGTTGGAACGGCTGTAGGCAAAACAGTTGGTTCCTCTCTTGTATCATCATAGTTGGGAATGAAATCAACTGTTTGTTTTTCAATATCACGAAGCAACTCAGAACTTATCTTTGCCATCTTTGCTTCGGTATAACGATATGCTGCTGCGGAGTCTCCATCAATGGATCCAAAGTTTCCCTGACCCCATACTAATGGATAACGGTATGAAAAATCTTGCGACATACCAACCATCGCATCATATACTGAAGTATCACCATGCGGGTGGTACTTACCAAGAACATCTCCAACAATAGTCGCTGATTTTTTAAAGCGTGCTGAGGATGTTAATCCAATATCGTTCATAGCAAATAAAATACGTCTGTGAACGGGTTTTAAACCGTCTCGCACATCAGGCAACGCACGCGAGGTAATCACGCTCATTGCGTAGGCGATGAATGATTCCTTCATCTCCTGAACTACGTTCATAGGAACAATTTTATTGTTATTATTATTTTTCATACGATTTATAAGTTTACATCTTCAGATGATTCATCCTCAGAAATGAATACATCTTGAACATCTTGGTTTATAGAAGTGTGGTTTACCGATTCATCCTCTAACACATTAAATTCTTCTGCTCCCTCTTCAAATACAGCATCTAAATCATTTACAAAAGAATTATCAGGTTGTGATTTTCCATTTTCTTTAGGGAAAATCGGGGCGAACGTTAACCAGAGCACAACAACAATAGCAGTTCCAATGAGAGCAAGGATTTTGGCATACTGTTGTTTGTGTTGATCCGATTGTGATTGTATACGTGCAAGATATTTTTTCATACGATTATTCTGGATCAAGTACCACAACGTGACCGGTTAATGTTTCTATATCTTTCTTTTTGAAAACATATTTAGTTTCAGGTTTTCCATTACTCGATGTTTCTTTCAAGAACGTTTCAAGTGATTTTGAATCCCGGTCTTTGCCGTAATCCATAGGAATAATAACGCTTGGTGAAAAATACTTAATAACTTTTGCTGCCTGCACGGGATCGAGTGTGCCAGATCCTCCTATTGGAACAAAAATAACATCGACTGATTCTATATACTCTCTGGTTTTTTGATCAATATCAGGAGTTCCAAGATCACCAAGGAAACAAAAAGAGATTCCTTCAAGCGTAAAGAAATATATTGTATTGATGTACTCTTCTCCATCGATAGTGGCAACTGATTTAAACCCGGTAAATGAATTTCCATTTACCTCATAGCTACCCGGTCCAAATATTCTAAACGGCTCCTTATCATTGTAAGTCGCATTTTCAAAACCATCATAGTTAGGATGTCGAACACTAGAGAGTACAACATCAGAACCAAACTTTGCAGGTTTTATATTGAGCGTATTGTCTTTAGAAAGAGGGTTGATAGCGTAAGTAGTATCCCCTTGCTGTAATTTAAAAAATTGCTTGCCATGGTATGTAATAATCATAGCGATAGTATACCATACTATCTCAAAAATCGCGTACTTTTCCGCTCTAACAGAAACGCCTCGCTACAGGCAAAATAGAGGGTCTACAGGCGATTTTTGGAACACAAAAATCGCCTTATACAAAAATTTTCTAAAAAGAAGTCTTAGAAGGTCAATTAATAACAAATGAGTGGATTGTTTTTACTATCACACTGTATTGCAAAAACACAGAAAATAAGTAATATACTCACCATCCTAATATTATTCGCGGTTTGGTGCGTATAACCCTTCCCTTCTGCATAGTACTAGTCATTGACGAAGGCAAGAGCGTATCAACTACTTAGGACAACCGCGCTTTAGGCGTGGTCATTTTATTTTATGGACTTACAAAACACTATTTTAGGAAAACTGCTTGCGGGAAATACCGCTCCAATCCTTGAAACAGGCGAGCTTGTTGAAGGAAAAGTGATTAGCATTCAAGGAACACAGGTATTCGTTGATCTTCATCCAAATGGGACAGGAATTATTTATGGAAAAGAATATCTCACGGCTCGAGATATGATTCGCGGATTAAACGCGGGAGATACGATTAAAGCTAAAATTGTTGAGCTTGAAAACAAAGACGGATATATTGAACTCTCACTCAAAGAAGCAAAACAAGCACTCGCATGGGGAGAAGCAGAAGATGCACTCAAGAGCGGAACAACACTTGAGATTATTGTAAAAGAAGCGAACAAAGGAGGACTCATGCTCGATTGGAATGGGATTTCTGGATTTCTTCCCGCTTCTCAACTCAACGCTGAACACTATCCACGTGTTGAATCCGGAAACAAAGACGATATCGTGAATCAACTCAAAAAACTCGTTGGACAGAAACTCTCGGTAACAGTTCTTTCTGTGAACCCGAAAGAAGGAAAGCTTATTTTCTCTGAAAAAGGAGAGCGGGCGGGCACTCGCGAAAAAGCGGTTCCTGCAAAATACTCGGTTGGCGATATTCTCGAATGCGAGGTTACTGGGATTGTTGATTTTGGAATCTTCTTAAAACTAGAAGCTGGGGTTGAAGGATTGGTGCATATCTCAGAAATGGATTGGTCGCTTGTTGAAAACCCTCGTGCTTTGTACAAAGTCGGAGACACCGTCAAAGCAAAAATCATCGAAATTAAAGACGGAAAAATTTCATTCTCAATCAAAACACTCACTGAAAACCCATGGACAACCGTTGAAGGAAAATACAAAGTTAGCGACAAGGTCAACGGTGTGGTCATCAAGCATAACAAACACGGTGCTCTCGTTTCTATCGAGCAAGGTGTTGCGGGGTTGGTGCACATTTCAGAATTTGAATCAGAGAAAGATTTGAAATCAAAACTCGGTCTCGGTCAATCATACGATTTCACCATCACCACCTTTGAACCAAAAGAACAGAAACTCACGCTTTCGTTTAATGGTTAATAAAAACACCTTGTTGCAAGGTGTTTTTATTTTTGGTTATAGCGATTCATAGCCACATCTCTCCCCTCTTCTACAATACTGGTAATAATGCGCTCTACTTGAGGAGCAAGGTTATCTTGTATCGTTTCTCGTTCGGTTTTGGAGAAATTACTCAACACATTCGGTTTATGAAGAACGCCATGAGCATCTTTGTGCGAAACACCGAGACGAATGCGAATGTAGGCGGATGAGCCGAGGTGTTCAACAATTGACTTCAAACCGTTGTGCCCACCGTCTCCCCTATCATACGATACCCGTATCGTTCCAAACGGCAGATCAATATCATCATACACGACAATAATATGTTCAGGCTCAAAATCAACTTCTTTCTTCAGGAACGAAATCACCTCGCCTGAGTTGTTCATAAAGGTCTGAGGTTTTATGTAGAGACCTGCGTGACCGGTTTTCACCTCGGCGTTCATGTACTTGTGATAATTCCACCCACCAGGAAACAATGTATCAAGCACGACCCACGCAACGTTGTGCCTCGTCAGTGCATACTTTTCACCTGGGTTACCTAATCCAATAATGTAGAGCATATGTATATCCTATCAGGATTTAAGGTAAACAAAAAACCACCCCTCATCAAAGGCGGTTTAACGCTGCACTGGTTTCAGGTCCCACAATACCATCAATGTATCTGAGGTTCTTGGCACGTTGGTAAGCGGTAACACCGGCATAGGTGAGGGGTCCGTAGATGCCGTCTTCGGGCCCTGAGGTGTAGCCGAGGGTATTCATACAAGATTGTACCTGGCGGACGTCGTTCCCCTGTGATCCCCTTCGAATGAGGCGGGTGTAATTAATGGTGCAGGGGTGGTGTGTTGGTTCTGTTGTCGTTTCACCTCGGGCGCGAGCAAAGAGGAGTGCAGCTTGGGCGGGAGAGTAGGCGCGAGAGCCAGAGCGGGAGGCTTGGACCGCGGTGACGGTCACGGTTCTCGTGACTTGGGTGGCGTTGTTGCCGGCGGCGTCTTGTGCATCGTAGGTGATGGTGTAGGTGCCGGGGGTAGCGGTATCTACGGGGTTCACGGTGGTGACCGTGCAGGTGGGATCGATATCATCCGTGCAGGTGGCACCGGCATCGGTGTAGGTGTCGTTTTGGTTTACATTCACAGGGGTGGTGCCGGTGAGGGTGATGGTGGGAGGAACCTCATCAAGGTCATTGACGGTGATGGTGAATACTTCGGTGATAGAAAGCGCGCCGTCGCTCCCTTGCACGCGAACCGAGTAGGAACTCTGAGTTTCAAAATCGGGACTGCCATTGATGATGAGGTTGGTACCAATAATAGTAAAAGCGGTATTGTCGGTATCGCCGGCTCCAGCAACCATGCTAAAGCTAAGTGCTACGTTCTCTCCGTCATCAGTGCCGCTGAGAGTACCAACGGTGGTTCCCGCTGAGA
>JAGQMO010000008.1 GCA_020428615.1 Patescibacteria group bacterium
ATCATCCCCACCTAAAAAAACACAACCGCGCCCTAATAGTCAAAAACCGTTTTCTCAACAAGTAACAATTAAAAATAGTAATCATGATACAACTTCACACACAACACCACCAACACAAAAAATTCAAGAAACTACCACAACCAAAGAGGTACCCGAAGATATTCTCAAAGAACTTTTTCATTAGCATCGGGTTCGTATTGTTTCTCTTTATCATCCCGTTCTATACTCACGCAGACATTGAAATCACTGAAATTATGTATGATCACGAGGGTGGAGATACAGGTTTCGAGTGGGTTGAACTTTATAATTCAGGTGTTGAATCCGTTGATATAGGTACATGGCATTTCTTTGAAGGAGAAACGCACCACGGGTTGACACCAGATGGTTTTTCAATGTTAGATTCTGGTGATCGAGCGTTGATTGTTCAAAATCTTGAAAATATTTACGGAGAATACGGCAACAATGTGAAACTCATTAAAAGCTCCTTTTCTCTCAACAATACTGGAGAGAGTCTTTCGATAAGTGATGCAGAAAATGTTTTACAGACAACCATTGAATATTCTGTTGATGATGGGGGAGCTGGGAATGGGTACAGTTTGCAACGAGTTGATTCTCATTGGTTTGAAGGTACACCAACTCCAGGTATGGAAAATATTCAAGGCGAAGATAATGATTCAATCGTTGAAAATGATAACGCAACGGTCGATAGTCATTCCTCTAAATCTGTAGACAGTGATTACTACACAGGAACTTTTCACATATCAAATAATATTCTCGCGGGTTCGCCAGTTGATATTGCAGCTTACGTTATTCATACGCATGACGGACGATCGGTAAAAATCTTGAAGGGAGGAGTTTACTATATTAACTTTGGTGATGGGTCCTACATAGAGTCGCTAGAACGTATCAATACACAACATATCTACGAATATCCAGGTACGTACGAGGTTATTTTTGAGTTTTATAAAAGTTTACTCGAAAGAGAGTTGAGTGACGAAGACCCACAACTTGTCATACGAAAAACAATCACTGTGTATGAACATAATGTTGGTGTCACTGATATAGACAACCAATCAGGTATTGTTATTACCAATACCTCAGGAGTCGAAGTTGATCTTGCTGGTTGGAGTTTGGCGTATGGTGATAGTGTGTATACGTTTCCTCGTTATTCAATTCTTTCAAAAGGTAATAGTATTGTCATTTCGAGACAGACTCATAATCTTGGAACCATTCAGGATAACGATTGGATTCGGTTGCGGAATCAAACAGGATATACGGTTTCTTCATTTCAGAATAATGATACGAATATAAATAATAAAACAGTACTTAATAGTGAAGATGGTGAAGTTGTTGAGAATATTAGTGATAGCAACGTACAAGCAGGACTAGATCGTTTTCTTGCTGAACACCCAGAGAAAGAAGAAGTTGTCTTTAATTCCTTTTATGACGAACAAGAGAGCAACAACAATCCATCATCAATTCCCATGACCACAACATTGATAACAGGTGGCGTTGCACTTGCCCTTGCGGGTGTACGTTTTGTTCACGGACAACGAAAACAAAAAACGTCTGAAGAGACGTCCTCTGTTGTTGGTGATATTGAACTTATTGAATAACACATGCTACCGTTTTAGAGATTTTCTTTTGTTATTGTCGTATCAAGTGTCGCATCGAGAGAAACCGTTTCTGTTTCGATACGATCATTTTCACCATCATTCGTATCACTATCATTTGGTTTTTCTTCTCCTAATGCAATGCCAAGATTAGTTTCCAATCCTTGAGTAATTTCCTGTTCTTTATAGTAATTGAGAACTTTTTGTAGAAGGATAAAAGCTTTTTTGTATTTTCGATTTTTGATGAAATCATCAACTTCCTTATACGTTGACTGTTCATTAAACTCTGAGTTGGTAGTCGATTCCTCATTCAGAGATAATTTTGCTTTACGTTCCGCAATTTGTTTCTTGAGGGACAAAATATCTTCAAGCGATTGAATCTCTTTTTCAATTGATTCAATATCAGCATCTTCTTTGTCTTCCGTGTTTGAATTTTCATCTACTATGTCTTGATGTTCAGAGGAATCATCAATATTTTCATGATCACTCTCGTCTTTCGTCAGTTCTTCAGATACCCGTGTTTCAAAATCTTGAATATCTTTTACCTCTTCATCTATGCTTTCAAGAAGACTCTTTGCGAATGACACCTCAACATTATTTTCCGTATCACTATTTGTATCGTCGTGTAATTCCATTGTTATGACATCAATGTCCCCATTCGTCTCTAGAGTCTCAGAAACAACTTGTTCTGTATTTTGTTTTTCAACGGTGGTTGATACTTTTTTCAATGCTTCAGCATTGACTTGTATAGTTGATTTTAGTTCAGCGTTGAGAACAAGAGCTTCTTCAGGATCTTCAACTTTCACTTCTTCAAGGTGTTCTTTGACCTTGCTCGTTTGTTTTTTGATATTTTCGGCAATTTCAACTTGAGTATCAGAATCAAGATCGTTGTGTGTTGCTAGCTCGGTTGCCTCTTGGATACGTTTTTCAGTTCGTCTGATTTCGTAACTAATTTTCTTTTTTGAGTTAAAGGTTGTGGCTAATTTAATTTCTTCATGCGCAATCTTTACAGGATAGAGTGTGTCACCTGGTAACGCTTGTCCAGAAGCAACATTTGAAAGAGAACCAATTGACAGTACTGCTATAAATACTATTGCAAAAGTTCGTTTCAAGAATATGTATGGACTTTGAACAGGAGTGTAGCGCATTGCAAAAGACACAAGATTATTTCTCATCTCGTTTTTTTCATCGAGTGTCATTTTTATCGACTCAATGTTTGATATGAATTTGTCTACATAATCATTGTTGTTCATATTCTTCAAGAATTTCTCGGAGTTTTTTTAATCCCCGGTGGAGGTATACCGATACCGTTTTTGGATCCATATCAAGTGTTCTCCCTATTTCAGTGATTGAGAAGTCGTGAATAAATCTCAGATTGATGATTTCTTGCATTGATTCGGGGAGTTGGTGTAATAATCCAATTGCTTTCTCTCCATCAATTTTGTTTGACATCCCTTCTTCATAATCTGCTTGTAGGTGTTCATGGTATGAACCCGCACTGAAATCTTCAACCAAAATCTCTTTCTTTTTTCGATAGCTGTCGATAACGAGGTTGCTCGCAATTCGGTACAGAAGCGGACGTTCGTTTTCAATGTCTTTATCAGCGATAATATACTCCCAGAATTTCATAAATGTATCTTGAGTGATATCGAGGGATTTTGATCGATTCCTGGTTTTTACCATGCAGAAACGAAAAATATCATCCGCATATTTTTCATAGTACTCCATGAATTGTTCGGTATACTGTTGTTTGTCCTCATCTTTCATATGATATGACGTATAAGTAGGCACATTATTACACATTTTAACCTAAAATAGTAAGGGTTTTATTGTCAAAAAGCCGTATTTTGATACTATGGGTTCATTATTACGTGTCTAACATGAGAAAATAGCTATATATGGGAGTAAAAGACTTTTTAATTAAAAAGGTAATGCGTGCAAAAATGAAAGGAATGCCAAAGGATCAGCAGGATATGATTCTTGCGTTGGTGTCTCAGAACCCTGATTTCTTTAAAAAAATTCAATCTCAAATTGAAGCCAAAGAAAAACAAGGTCAAAATAAACAGTTGGCTGCTATGCAAGTCATGCGTGAACATCAAGCTGAGATTCAAAAAATGATGATGGCTTGGCATGGAAAGCAAGGGAACATGCATGTAAAACAAAAATAATCAATCATGTCACTTTCAATCGGTATCGTTGGTCTCCCGAATGTTGGGAAATCAACGCTCTTTAACGCACTCACTCAAAAATCAGTTCCTGCTGAGAACTATCCGTTCTGTACCATTGATCCTTCAGTTGGTATTGTTGCGGTACCAGATGAGCGACTTGAGCAACTCGCTCTCTTTTCTAATACCCAAAAGAAAATCCCCGCGGTTGTTGAGTTCGTTGATATTGCAGGACTCGTTGAGGGCGCTTCAAAAGGAGAAGGGCTTGGTAACAAGTTTTTAGCAAACATTCGTGAAGTCGATGCTATTCTTCACGTGGTGCGTATTTTTGATATTCAGGATAACAGTGGCAGTGAGCAAACCCACGTATATGGTTCTATTGATCCATTACGTGATATCAAAGTCATTAACATGGAGCTCATACTTGCTGACATTGAAACCGTGCAAAATAGAATTAATAAGATCACTCGCGATGCCAAGCGAGGTGACAAGGAGTCTGTCCTTGAAGAACAAACGTGTCAGAAAATTCTTACCGCTCTTGAATCCGAAAAATTAGCAAACAGCGTTGAACTTTCGAAAGACGAAACGATCATTGTTCGCAGTCTTCATTTGTTGACTATGAAGCCGGTCATGTATGGTCTTAACAAGAAGACAGGAGGAAACAATCTCGATATTACCAATCCTGAAAAATTTAAAGAGATCACGCGGACTATTATTGAAAGCGGCTCTGAGTACGTTGTTATTGATGCAAAAACCGAACACGAACTCTCTGAGTTTGTCGGTGAGGAGAAAAAAATGATGAAACAAGACCTCGAACATACTGATGACGGCATTGATGAATTGATAGAACGAGCGTATACACTCCTCGGGCTGATGACGTACTTTACGACCGGAGATAAAGAAACGCGGGCATGGACGGTTCGCATAGGGTCTACAGCGCCAGAGGCCGGTGCTGTCATCCACACTGATTTTAAAACGAAATTTATTCGTGCAGAAATAATTGGTTGGAAAGCACTCCTTGAGGCAGGTTCTTTTGGAGAAGCGCGTGCACAAGGCCTCTTGAGAACGGAGGGGAAGGATTATATTGTTCAAGATGGAGATGTGATTGAATTCCGAATATGATGATTAAATACACACTTTTCGTTACTACACGTGCTATTTATTGGTAGTGCGTGTTTTTTTACCTGAAAACAGGTATATACTAAAAGTATGAAATCATTGAAAGCTGTTATTCATACAGGAGGGGTTGCAGTTATCAGAACTGATACACTTTATGGGATCGTATGTAATGCGCATAATCCCCATGCTGTTGATCGAGTCTATAAGATTAAAAAACGTAATCCTTTGAAAGCGAGTATTGTGTTGGTTGCAGATTATAAACAAATCGCATCTTTTGGTATCACGATAACACCCGAAATGAAAGAGCGACTTGATCACTACTGGCCTGGCAAAGTTAGTATTATCCTCCCTGCACATGACATATCGGTAAACACGCACTATATCCATAAAGGCACAGGCGGTATTGCATTTCGTATGCCAGATGATCCAGAGTTGCGAATGATGTTGAAAGATATTGGACCCCTCATTGCTCCGAGCGCAAATCCTGAAGGTGAGCCACCGGCAACAACTATTGATATGGCTCGCGACTACTTTGGTGATCAGGTTGATTACTATATGGATGGGGGCGAAGTAACCAATACTACACCCTCAACAATTATTAAATTTTCTCCTTCATCAGACGTAGAAGTTATTCGAGAATAGCAATAAAACACAACGTAATGTTGTGTTTTATTGCTACACCCCTAACACGACAGGAATGATAATAGGTCGTTTACCAGTGTTTTGTACGAGATATCGCCCAAGATCATCGGTTAGTTTTTTCTTAACATATTCAAAATCAACAGGATTCTTTCCTTTTGAATTTTTGATAATGCTTTGTTTGACCAGATTACGTGCTCCCTGAATTAACTCTTGCGAATCTCGCAAATATACGAATCCGCGAGAGATGATATCAGGAGATTTTCGCATTTTACCTGTTTTCGGATCGATGCTTGCAATAATAACAAAGATACCTTCTTTGGTTAGTGTTTTACGATCGCGCACTACAACATCTTGGATGTCTCCCACACGAAACCCTTCAACAACTGTGACATTATTTGGTGCCTTTTGTTTATGAACGGTAAATCGTTCTCGATTGATATCAATAATTGAACCGTTGTCTGGAATAATGATATTTTTTTTATCGAATCCGTTTTTTTCTACAACGGCTTGAGCGTGTGCACGAAGCATAGAGTGGTACCCGTGAATCGGCATAAAGAATTTTGCCGCTACCTTTTTCTGGATCCACAAGAGCTCATCTTGGTTTCCATGTCCTGATGCGTGAATATCGCTTGTTCGATATTGTACAATACGGAGATCATGTCGAGAGAGGTTGTCTTTTAATTTCCGAACAGACATCTCGTTTCCTGGAATAACTGAGGATGAGAGAATCACAGTATCTCGATCGTTGAAACGAATCTTTGGATGCTTTCGTGCGGAGATGCGCATGAGTGCGGCAAATTCTTCACCTTGAGAACCAGTCAAAAGATAGACAACTTTATCTGGCGGAATATTTTGTGCCTCATCGGGTGTAATGAGAATTCCTTTTGGTGGAATGTAACGACCTGACTTAATACAGATATCCACGTTATTCTTCATTGAACGACCTTCGAGAACAACCTTTTTTCCAAATGTATGAGCTCCATCAATCACCGCAGTAATACGGGTAATTTGAGAAGCGAACGTCCCCAGAAACACGCGACTCTTTGCTTCCTTAATGAGCTCTAAGATGTTTTCGATAATATCATCTTCGTTTTTTGACCAACCCGGTTGTTCTGAGTTTGTTGAATCCGACAAGAAGAGAAGATTTTCTTGTCCTGATTTTGACAGTTTCCCATACGCTTCATCTTCAATAGGGTCAACAACCCCATCTCGGTGATTGAGTTTTGTATCTCCTGCAAGAATAATGTTTCCCTGTGGTGTTTCGAATGAGAAACCAATCGCATCTGGAATCGAGTGGGTAACATGAAAGATCTGAACTTTGATGCCGTTCCCAACAGTTACGCGTTGACCAGGTTCTACCACTTCGTATTCGAGTTTTTTCAAGTGTGGAAATTCAGCGTTTCTTTTGTCGATCATCCATTTTGTTAAGAGTCCACAGTATACCTTTGGATAATCGAGTTGATCGATAATGTAAGGAAATGCTCCAATGTGGTCGAGGTGGCCATGCGTTACAAATACTCCACGAATTTTATCTTTTCTTTCAAGGAGGTACTTGATGTTTGGAATAATGTAATCTACCCCTGGGGTTTCTGTTTCGCTTGAAAATTGAATGCCGATATCAACGACAAAAATGTCATCTTTGGTTTCAATGATGTTCATATTTTGTCCAATCTGTTCGACTCCTCCGAGCGGAATGACGCGAACATCTCCATCAGCGATATTTGGGATTATCGGTTTATTGTGTGGTTTATGGTGTGATCGTTTAAATCCATCTTTGTGCGAATTCGGACGGCGATGTCGTGATGCATTGCCGGATCTTCGTTGTGTGTTGCGGGCGGTATGTTTATTCCCAGCATGTTTTTGACTCGTTTCTGTATTTGTTTGAGTCTGTCTGTGAGTTCCATGACTCACTGTTGTATTTGTATTCATAATTTTCCCACGTATCTTGACGTGTGTAATAAAAATAAGAGTAAGGGTTTTGTCATCGATAGAACACATCTCTGACAAAAGATCCCATGTCGATTAATAGATTACTTTCTCTATCGTGAACGTTACACACAGGTGCACGTATTTTCTGTCGCCATACCATTCATCAAGTGAAGATGAATATGTTGAGAAATACAAAGGAGAATGTAATAGTGACCCAAGTATAACAATCTGTGGAAAAAATACAAGCAAAATTATTTTGATGTATAATAAGACAGTATGAATACACATCATAAATCTCATCATATTTTTGCGTATCTTGGAATACTCCTTCTCATTTTTGTGGTATTTTTTGGAGTTCGCTATTTTCAATCAGAATATACTTTTGAAAATATTCTTGTGGGTAAATCAGCTCAAAGTTATGAAGACGGTGAGGTGACCGCTAATCCTTTTTTTCCAGACCCAGACCATATGATGACTGGATATACCAGTGATCATTGGGTCACATTTGGTAGCAAGAAATTTTCTTTTGCATATCCAAGTGAGTATGCACTGCGTATCCTGAATGATGCTCGTGTTGAAATTATCCCGTCTTCGCTCTCTCACACGGCATCATCTTGTGACTCTGGGGATGAGCAAGAGCGTTCGCTTTGTTTACATCCACCACGAAGTCCTCATATCACTGTTTCGTACGAGAACTTAGAAAACACTATCGATTCAAATCCTCCTTTTGAGTCATTTACTATTGGTGATTTAAATATCATGCGCAAGCAGTACGAAGACGAGTATGGTGGTTCGGTGTGGTACTACGATCAAAACCGCTCTATACTTGTTACTTATGATTACGATGATGTTGTGGGGGGTCAGTCGTTTGATACGCTTCATCAAACTTATGGTGATCAATACCAACTTGATGCAGGTATGCAAAACAAACTCGCATTAGAAATTCTTAAAAGTATTGAAGTAAAGTAACCATACAAAAAACTATCCGCCAGAGCGGATAGTTTTTTGTACAGATAGTAATGAGTAAATGAAATTTGTATGTGCGCGCATACTATTCATATACTTTTCATTCTACCGGCATCATTCAAATTATAACTAATTTCAGAAATTGATACAACATACATTAACTCATTAATGCTATTGCATCATCGAGCGTGAATGTTTCGGGATTTTTTTTGTCATCAAGGTACAATCGTTTCAATCCTTTTTGTATGTAAAATCCTGATTTCGATTTAAGAATACGAATATCTTTTCCTGTTTTTGGATGTTTCCCAAGTTCTCTAAACAGTTCGACACCCTTTGGAAGACTTTTTGGTTCACGTAATAACTTCACAGCTTCATCAAACGTGATGGTATAGGGATCAAGACCACTTGTTTTTTTAATTGAACGGAATTCCCGTCCCTGTCCTACGTATGGACCGAATCGTCCAATATTTGCAATTACTGGTTCTCCTGATTCAGGATCTATACCAAGTTCGCGGGGAAGAATAAGTAAGTGCACAGCTTGTTCCAGTGTTACATTTTCGGGTTTCATTCCTTGGGGGAGACTCGCTCTCTTTGGTTGAGGAAGTGATTGTGCGTGTTCTCGTGCCTCTTTTTCTTTTTTCACCATCTCTTTTTCAGCGTCAGTTTTTTTGTGTCCTTTTGGAAATTTAGTTAGCTTTGGAACAAGAGGGGTTTCTCCTAATTGAACGTATGGTCCATAGCGACCCTCAAAAAGATAAATATTTTGACCTGTTTCTGGATGTACACCCATCGGTTCTTCGTTACCTATTTCTTTTCCGTCTTCAGTCAGTGCTCCATCGCAATCAGGGTATTGCGAACATGACATGAATTTACCTGTGCGTCCGAGTTTGTACACCATACCCTTGCCACATTTTGGACACGAAAATTCTTTCGGTGCATCTCCAAGATTCGTCAGTTTTTGCATGTCTTCTTTAGCAATGACTGATTTTTGGAACGGTGTATAAAATTCAGAAAGGATTGTCACATACTCTTCCGAACCGTCTGCAATACTGTCAAGGTGATTCTCCATACTTGCGGTGAAGTCGTCTCCAATATATTCACTAAAATTTGTTTCGAGAAACGAAGACACAACGTCGCCGGTATCAGTGGGAAAGAGTGTACGCCCTTCTTTTTCCGCATATCCTCGATCAACAATCGTCTTAATGATAGATGCGTACGTACTTGGTCGTCCAATACCTCGTTTTTCTAATTCTTTAATCAGTCCGGCTTCGGAATAACGATTTGGTGGAGTAGTAAACTTTTCGGTATTGGTTATTTCTTTGAGTGTGAGCGCGTCTCCTTTATTTACATGAGGGAGTTCAACGTCTTCTCCACGAGCTCGTGTGTCACATGCGAGCCACCCAAGACTGACTATACGTGTTCCATTAGTGATGAAATCAGGAATCGTTTTTTCTTGAATATTGGCAATGAGTTTTGTACGCACAATATCTGCCGGTTTCATTTGTGATGCAATCGTTCTTTTGAAAATCAAATCATAGAGAGATTGTTCATCATGACTGTTTCCTTTGGTGTGTCCATCAAAACTCGTTGGACGAATTGCTTCATGCGCTTCTTGTGCATTCTTGGATTTCGTTTTATACATGACGATATTGAGATTTTCTTTTCCATATGTGTTCTCAATGTAACCACTCATCATGCCAATAGCTTGTTTTGAGAGTGTTTGGCTGTCGGTACGCATGTACGTGATATGTCCCTGTTCATAAAGTTTTTGTGCTGCACGCATGGTTCGTGAAGGAGAAAAACCTAATCGAGAAGAAGCGGTTTGTTGTAATGTCGAAGTGGTAAACGGAGCGTTCGGTTTTCGCGTTCCTTTTGTTTCTTTAATGTCAATGACTGACCACGATCCGTTTTCAGCCCGTGCGACAATATCGATCGCTTCGTGCTCATCCCAAATCTCCTTTGAACAGGTGAGTGGAAAGGTTATAGAACCAGAATTAAAAATCCCTTCAATGACATAGTATGCTTGCGGTTCAAACGTGCGAATCTCCCTCTCGCGTTCCATAAGGATACGAAGAGCAGGGGATTGTACGCGTCCGGCAGATAATCCGTAGCGAACTTTTTTCCAAATCAATCCTGAAAGGTCATACCCTACGAGCCGATCAAGCACGCGCCGTGCTTCTTGAGCTTGTTTTAAATGCATATCAATAGCCCTCGGATGTTCGATTGCTTCGAGTACGGCATTCTTTGTAATTTCATTAAACGTTACACGTTTGATAGGTGGCGTTTGTTTCCCAAGTTCTTTTTCAATGACTTCTTTCAGGTGCCATGCGATTGCTTCACCCTCTCGGTCTGGGTCAGGTGCGAGGAGTATTTCATCAGCTTTTTTTGCGAGGGTAGTGAGTTCTTTTATGATTTTATTTTTACCAGTTGATACTACGTAGCGTGGAATAAAGCCACCATCGATATCGATGGCGTCTTTGTTTGATTTTGGAAGATCGCGAATGTGACCGATCGATGATCGAACGGTATACTCGCTCCCTAAATACTTTTCGATTGTTTTCGCTTTGGAGGGCGACTCAACAATAACGAGTTTCATAAGACTACAACACAAGAACGAATTGTTGTGTTCGTCCAAGCTGAGCTCATTATTGTCACAGGTTGAAAAATTTTGCAAATAAAAACACACCCAGAATGATTCCTGAGTGTGCCTGTTGTGCCCGGTATATTTTATTCAGTGTACGTGTCATACTGACCACTGAGTAAATTTTCAAGGAGAGATAGTGAATCAACGTCTCCTTTAGGTACTAGGTCGTCAGTGATAACACCGATGCTTTCGGCTATAGCACCGTCTGTGCCTTCTTCGGCATACACACTGCACCCAATTTCTCGATACGCTGTTATTTTTTCAACAACCTCTCGTGCCTTTGGTGTTGTCGTAACCTCCATGTTGAGGTAATTGCTGGATAATACTACGAGATCAATGTTCTCTGTAATTTTATCCTGCAAAAAGCTCAAACTCGTCAGGTGTTTAGCGTCAATATTGTAATTATTTTTCAACTGGAGACCGACTTTCTTTGCCATTAAACCCCATCTATTTCTATTGCTTTGCGTACTGTGTACACACAGTACGTGTAACGTCCACAGCTCCTTGAAAAATATTTTTGCGGTGACATTTTCACCGTACTTTTGGAAAATATCAAAGACCTTTTCAGGATTTAATAGAGATTCGGGTGGAATTTCTGCTTTTTCAACATCGGTGAGTGCTCTGTATGCCCACCAAAAGTTTGCTTTAAAACCATTCTCTCCGTGGAAATATTTTAGTGTATCAGCAAAGAGTTTGAAAAATCGGGAAAAAACTAATTGATTTGTCATGTTATGGCGTTTTATGATTGGTGTAATGCCAACCTGGTTATACATTTTTTTCAAAATTATTATACACTGCGAAATATATTAGTCAAATAAAAAACGCCGGATTTTAAAAATTGGCGTTTTTTCCAACATGATAATTCTGGGCTCATTCAAATAGTGTATGTTGGGAGGTATTTCATTTCCAGTATACACCGTTTCTACAACCGATACATCTTTCCGAGTTCTTCCTTGATGAGCCCTTTAATTTCCATAGATGAAAGTAAAATGTTGAGTTTTATTACGCTCATACCGAGTTGCTCGGCAATATTGTTTCTAGTCATTGGTGCTATGAGAAGTTCCATCACCGCACGTTCTTCAGGAGAGAGTATGAGCTCTTGTAGTGGTGCTTCAGTATCTTTCGAGAAACCAAAAAAGTCGAGAATATCGTGTGCATGTGTAACTGGCGTTGCTCCTTCACGAATGAGTTCATTTGTGCCCTCAGACCCTGGTGAAAATATTGATCCCGGCACCGCAAATACTTCGCGATTATAGTCGGTCGCAAGCCGTGCGGTAATGCGTGTTCCTGAAATATTCTCAGCTTCAATAACCAATATTGCATGTGAGAGCCCTGCCATGATACGGTTCCGTTTTGGAAAACTCCAATTTGTTGCCTTGAATGTCGGTTCGTATTCGGAAACGAGACATCCGCCAGCTTGGATGATTGACTGTGCTAATCCGCGATTACTGGCAGGGTAGAGAACAGAATCATCGAGCCCTGATCCTGGAACGGCTATGGTTGTGAGGTGGTTATCAAGAGCCGTTTGGTGAGCGATGCTGTCAATACCGAGTGCGAGTCCGGAAACAATAATAATCGGGTATCCGGCAAGTCCACGAATCAGGTGTTCGCATACTTGTTTTCCGTAGGTGCTAAATTTCCGCGATCCAATAACGGTGAGAAATTTATAATCATGCTCGTTTGGGAATGTTCCTCGAATATAGAGTTGTTGTGGTGGGTCGGGGATTTCTCTGAGGAGTTGTGGAATGTTTGATTGTTCCATGAGATAAAGTATATCAATAATTCAACAAGATTAAGTAAATCATTGTTATTTTTTATAATTATGGTATAAAGATAAAAACCCTTCTCGTATGAACAAACATATTATTCAAGCAAAAGAGAAATTACGATCCAAATTAGAATCAATTATCACTCAACACAGCAAATATTATTTTCAAAGCTTGAGTGAAAGGATTTTAGCAGGTAAGGGTTCCTATGATTATGCGAGTATAATAGGAATCACAAACGCAAAATCCAAAGCGTTTATCAACGGACTTACGTATCGTTGGTTTCGTAAGAATCAAGTACTATTTTTATAGTTGATTCTAAATGTTTTCAAACCCTCTTTCATGAGGGTTTTGTTTTTATTTATTGCAACTTGGTCGTTCTCATTTATACTACAGCTATGTTAGACATTAAATTTATTCGTGAAAATCGCAATATTGTAAAAGCAGCAGCGATCAAGAAACATATGACCGTTGATGTGGACAAACTCATTGCGCTCGATAACGATCGGTTAGCGTTCTTGCGCGATATTGAGGATTTGCGCGCGCAACAAAACACGCAGTCGTCTATCATTCAAAAATTGGATGATGAAACCGAACGCGAGCAGGCAATCGCAAATATGCGCACGGTCAAAGATAATCTCAAAGAGAAAGAAGGCGAGTACAAAAAAATCGAGGAGAAATGGCAGAGTCTCATGCTTCGCATCCCAAATATTCCCGATGTAACTGTTCCTGATGGAGAGAGCGATGAAGATAATGTTCAAATCAAAGAGTGGGGAGAAACAACCATGTTTTCTTTTGAACCCAAAGATCACATCGAAATTATGCAGGCGCTCGATATGGTTGATCTTGAACGTGGTCAAAAGGTCCACGGTTTTCGTGGGTACTTTTTGAAAAATGATGCGGTACGGTTAGCGTTTGCTATTTGGCAATACGCACTTGATTTTTTCAGCGAGAAGGGATTCAATCCGATGATTGCACCAGCGATTGTTCGAGAGGAGAATCTCTATGGCACAGGACACCTTCCGAATGATGCTGATGATGTGTATATTACTCAGGATAACGATTACCTTGCAGGTACTGCCGAAGTACCAGTAATGGGATACCACGCAGGCGAAGTATTAGATGAGGCGAATTTTCCGATCAAGTACCTCGCGTTTTCTCCATGCTATCGGCGTGAAGTGGGAAGTCATGGTAAAGACACCAAGGGTCTCATTCGTGTTCACGAATTTCAAAAATGGGAACAAGTCGTCTTGTGTGAAGCATCCCATGAACAATCAGTCCACTATCATGAATGGATTAATCGTAATACCGAAGAGTTTATTGAATCACTCGGTATTCCATACAGAACTGTTTTGAATTGCGGGGGTGATCTCGGGCAAGGGCAGGTCAAGAAGTACGATATTGAACTCTGGGTGCCGGGTGAAGAGAAATACCGAGAGATTTCATCAGCGTCATATTTCCATGATTTTCAAACCAGGCGATTCAACATTCGCTATAAAGACAGTGAGGGGAAAATGCGATTTGCTCATTCATTGAACTGTACGGCTATTCCAACG
>JAGQMO010000072.1 GCA_020428615.1 Patescibacteria group bacterium
ATTAAACTCTCGTGAGACATAATAAATAAATCTGGACCAGTTCCTGATGCAAATGCGTTAATGAGATCATTTTCATAGGTGGCTGATCTTTTTTGAATATACACAATATTCAATTCCTGTTCTCGGGCTTCTTCAATGTACGGTTCTATAATTTCCGAAGAAATATCTCCCCACACCGTAACCGTTCCAGAGGCACTTTGCTGTGTATTACCAAAATCAATGAGTCCCGAAAAAATCAACAACGCAATAATCGCAGCGATTACAAAAATTCCCGTAATGATATTTTTAATTCCTAATTGTTTCATAACATGTTATTGATTACGCATGATGAAGCCATAGTGGTGTTCCCCAGCATGGAACTTCTTTTCAAAAACAAAACCAAGTTCCTCACACAAACTACGAGCACGTTGTTCTGAAATAATGTGATCTGTACTCGGGCCAATGTTGCCAAATGAGTCTGACCAATCAATGACAATAATGCGCCCATCGGAATGAAGGATACGTTTTGCTTCTTCGATGACTGCTTTTTTATTATTGACTTGAAAGAGAATATTAGCAATGAATACGGTGTGTACAGAATCTGCTCGCAATCGAGTGCCAGCTGGTTCTTCGATATCACCCCAAACAATATGTACCGAAGAAAGTTGCTCTTCTCGAGCTTGACTATCAATACGAGTCAAAAGATCTTTTTGAACATCAACAGCAAAAACCCGGCTATTTGGATCTCCTTGTATTTTTCTACCAATTGCGAGTGTATAGGCACCGCTACCAGCTCCTAAATCAGCCACGTGTTGTCCGGGAAAAATATCACACTGTTCAATAACTTTTTGCGGATCCGAAAAAGTATTCATGGTATCTATTATACCAAAACTCATATGAAAAAACATCTGATTAACAGATGTTTTACATGAGTGTGAATGATGCAACTGAATCACCGGCTCGGAGTTTCATGATACGAACCCCTTGCGTAGCTCGACCGAGCGCGGAAACAGAGTCAAGCGATGTGCGAATAACTTGAGACTTTTGAGACATCGCCATGATTTCTTTTTCATCAACGACAACTCGTGCACCAATGAGTTTACCGGTTTTGTCAGTAACATTGAGCGTTTTAATTCCTGAACCACCACGACCTTGTACTTTGTATTCAGCTAAGGACGTTTTCTTTCCATAACCATTTTCAGTTACAACCAAAAATTCGAGTTCATCCTGACCTTCAACAACCACACCAACATCTACAACACGATCGTCTTTTTTAAGAGTTATCCCCTTTACTCCTCCTGCGGTACGACCCATTGTTCGAATATCAGATACTTTAAATCTAATTGATTGACCGAATGCAGTTGCGATCATGACTTGTTCGTTTTCACTTACAAATCGCACTGACAACAATTGATCTCCTGGTTTCAAATTGATGGCAATGAGACCGTTCGCACGAACATTTTTAAATGCGTCTCCACTCACTCGTTTTACTGTCCCTTTTGCTGTTGTAAAGAATAGTGTTGCATGATCAAGCTCTTTACCCACAGGAACGGTAAGAATTGACGTTATTTTTTCTTCACCAGCTAACGGTAAAAAGTTTTTGATTGACTTCCCTTTTGTAGAACGCCTTCCTTCTGGTAAATCATACATTTTGGTTTGATACACTTTACCAGTGTCAGAGAAGAACAACACATCACTGTGAGAATTTCCTACAAGAAAGTGGGTAACAATATCTTCATCTTTTGTATCAAGGTCAATGACTCCTACCCCACCCCGTTTTTGAGATTTGTATTCAGAGGGATCGGTTCGTTTAATGTAACCATTCTCGGTATAGACCATTGCAAATTCTTTTTGTGGAATAAGATCTTCGTCTTTAATGGCATTCACCGCTTTTTTCATAATCTGTGTGCGGCGCTCATCGTTATACTTCTCCTTAATTTCAAGAAGTTCATCTTTAATGACTTCAAGCATTTTTGGCTTACTCTTAAGAAGTGCCTTGAGCCCCTTGATGTATTTGAGAATTTCAGTGAGTTCATCCTCTATTTTCTTACGCTCAAGTCCTGCAAGTTTTTGCAATTTCATATCAAGGATCGCGTTTGCTTGAATCTCGGTGAACTTGAATTTCTTCATCAAATTGGTTCTGGCTGTATTACTGTCTTTGGACTGTTTGATTATTTTAATCACTTCATCAATATGATCGAGAGCGGTATTCAATCCTTCAAGAATATGCGCACGCGCTTCTGCCTTGTTTAAATCAAATTCGGTTCGACGACGAACTACCTCCTGTCGGTGTAGAATGAATGATTCAAGCATCTCCTTGAGTCCAAGCGTTTGAGGGACACCATCTACCAGACACACCATGTTATAGTTAAAATTCTGCTGCAAATCGGTGTGTTTATAAATATAGTTGAGAACACGTCTTGGTTGTGCCGATGATTTCAAGTCAATCACAATGCGAATATCTTTTGTTGATTCGTCACGCAATGCCTTGATTCCTTTGATTTTTTTGTCGCGAACCAGATCAGCAATTTTAACAATGAGATTCTGTTTGTTCACACGATATGGAATTGAAGTAATGACGATTTGATGGTCGCCCTTTTTT